>JAQUTB010000189.1 GCA_028709985.1 Dethiosulfovibrio sp. | reverse complement strand
GTGAGCACCACCTGCTCCAAGTGTCCGGTGGGATGCGAGATAGACCTCAACCTGGACACATCCTGCGAGAGAATCGTCAGGGTGACCAGCGATTTCAACAAAATTGACAGTCCATCGTTCGGCATGCCCTGCGTCAAGGGACGTTATCAGTTCAACGACGTAGCGGAGAACAGACTTATGTCCCCCATGGCTAAGGGAGCGGAGATCGGCTGGGCAGACGCCGCGGAGAAGGCCTCAGCCATGATGAAGAACGCCTCAAAGGTGGCCTTCGCCCTCGGAGCGGACCTGACCAACGAAGAGATGAGTTCCGTATTGGACTTCATCGCCAAGACCGGGGTTAAGGCTGACGTGGCAGTCGAAGGCGTGGCCTGCTTTGCTCCCCTTACCGAGGCGATGGAGAAAGCCTGGGGCAGAAGATCCTCAGGGATCGGCTACGACGCTTTAATAGATTCCGACTGCATACTCCTCCTGGACGATAATCTCTCTGACGATCAGCCCGTTATGTCGTCCTGGATCAGGAGAGCCATGAGGAAAAACGGCGCGACCATGGTTTATGCCGGGGATCACAGCGATAAGTTCGACATGGGAGACGCCATAGTAATCGGTTGCGACGTTGCGTCGGTCGCCGAGGCGATCCTCAACCCCATCAAGGGAGAGGAAAAGAGCTGCTGCTCTGAGGCAGGAAGAGCCGCTGCCGCCCTCTTAAAGGCCAAAAAACCGGCCATAATCGTCGGCAAAGGAGCGGCCCAGTCCACATCGGCAGAGGCGGTCATAGCACTGGCAGACCACCTCAAGACCAAGGCCGTGTATCCTCTCTACACCGGAGCCAACGTGCAGGGCGCGATAGACGGAAACGTCTCCACAATGTCCATAAAGGACCTGAGGGACAGTTCCAGCACCTACGACCTGATAGTCTCGGTCGGGAAGGTGGAGATGCCCTGCTCGTCCTTGGCCATCGTGGTCAGAGCAAACGACTTCGACGGCTCTGGCAAGGTTGATCTGGCCCTTCCTCAGCTCGCCTGGGCTGAGAAGAGGGGAACCGTGACCAACATAACCGGCAGGACCTTGAACGTCAAATCCGGCCCTGTAGCACCGGAAAACGCGAAGGATCTCTCTTGGATCCTGTCGGCCGTGGCCCGCAGGATGGAAGTGGAGATTCCAGCGGTAAGATAGGATAATAGAGAAGGACGAGGGCTTCCTCGTCCTTCTCTTACTTTTTAGGGGGGGGGCTAATTTATGGCGAGGGATCTGAGATCGGACTGTCTGGAAATAGCCACTTACAGCATAGGCGAGAACATGCCGCAAAAAGCCACATTGGAGGCTTTGGGAAAGCTGGATATAGGAGACAGGATAACATGTCTGGCGGTCGGAAAAGCCGCCTGGCACATGGCTAAAGCCACCGACACCGCACTGGGAGACAGGATAGCTCGTGGGATCATAATAACGAAAACAGGACACCTCAAGGAGGATATCCCGGGGTTTTACGCCATGGAGGCAGGACACCCAATCCCGGACGACAGGAGCCTTAAAGCTGGAGCCCTCGCTTTGAGCTTGGCCTCGTCTTTGGACGAGCAGGACCACCTCCTGGTGCTCCTGTCCGGCGGGGGGTCGTCGTTGATGGAATCCTTAATGCCAGGCGTAAATCTGGAAGACCTCATATCGATCAATCGGACCCTTTTGGAATCAGGAGCCCCCATAGAGGACATAAACGTCGTCAGAAAACGTCTGTCCATGGTCAAGGCCGGTAGACTGGCACTGGCGGCGTCCCCTGCTAGGGTCACGACGCTGACACTCTCCGACGTCGTTGGCAACGATCTGGAGGCTGTGGCATCGGGCCCGACCATGCCGGACAGGGCCACAAGAGAGCAGGCCTACATGATCGCAGATAAGAATCGACTTTACCTGACCCGGGCGATGAAAGAGGCAATGGATATGGAGACCCCCAAGACGCTTACACTCTCCGAGACTATCTCGGTCGGGGACGTGACGAAGCTTTGCTCCGCTGCAAGCGAGAGGGCGATGGATCTCGGATATGAGACGACTGTTCTGACCTCCAGCCTCAGGTGCGAGGCTAAAGAGGCTGGATCTTTTCTAGCGTCTATAGGGCAATATCACGCTGGTAAAGGACCAAAGGCCTTCATCTTGGGAGGGGAAACGGTCGTCCACGTAAGAGGAGCTGGCATCGGTGGCAGAAACCAGGAGCTGGCCCTGGCCGGGGCAATAGACATCAGAGGTATAGAGGGGATAGCCCTAGCGTCCATCGGGTCGGACGGGACCGACGGACCGACCGACAGCGCTGGGGGTATCGTTGATGGACAAAGCTTCTTCAGAATGGTCGAAGCCGGCATAGATCCCAAAAAAGCCCTGGAGGAAAACGACAGCAACCGCGCCCTGATGGCATCGGGAGACCTGGTGGACACAGGACCAACAGGGACAAACGTAAACGATCTCGTGGTGATGTTATGCTAGAGGGGTGGTCGAGAATTCGACCACCCCTCTTAGACTAATCTACTCCTCTTCCAGGCTGGACTGCCTCCTGGCCATTACCTTCTTGGATAGATCCTCCGGGACCGGATCGTAATGGGAGAACTCCATGGTGAAGTTTCCACGACCGGATGTCATCGACCGGAGCTGTATGGCGTACTGGAACATCTCCGACATGGGGACCTGGGCCTTGACCACCTGAAGACGTCCCATGGAGTCTATACCCATGATACGCCCTCTCCTGGTGTTCATGTCGCCCATGACGTCGCCGAGATAATCGTCCGCCACCGTGACCTCGACGTCCATTATGGGCTCGAGGAGCACCGGCGAGGCCTCGGCTATGCCCTTCTTAAACGCGAGGTGCGCGGCGGTCTTAAAGGCCATCTCGGAGCTATCCACATCGTGGTAGGATCCGAAGACCAGGGTCGCCTTGAAGTCCACTGTACGGAATCCAGCGAGGACCCCTTTGTTAAGTGCCTCCTTAAGCCCCTTCTCGACGGCCGGAATATACTGTTTGGGGACGGCTCCTCCAACTATCTTGTCCTCAAAGACGAAGCCCTCTCCCGTCGGGAGCGGTGAAAATTCGATGTGGACGTCGCCGTACTGACCGTGACCACCGGTCTGTTTCTTGTGTTTGCCCTGGGCCTTAGAGACCTTTCTGATCGTCTCTCTGTAGGGGACCTCCGGTGTCCTGACGTCCAGTTCCACTCCGTAACGCTCTTTGACTCTAGAGAGGACTATATCCAGATGAAGGTTTCCCATCCCGGACAGTACGTTGTCGCCGGTCTCTGGATTCTTCTCGAAACGGAGTATTGGGTCCTCCTCCATCATCCTGTGCATGGAGGTGGAAAGCTTGTCCTCATCCGCACGGCTTTTGGCGTCGACCGCCACGCTGTAGACCGGATGGGGGAACTTTATGGGTGGGAACACAGCGGTGGCTCCCTTTACCGAAAGGGTATCCCCGACCCTGGTGCTCTGGAGCTTGGGGATGGCGACTATCATCCCAGTAACCAGCTCCTTTGCATCCTTTCCGTCCTTGCCCTGCATGACCTTGAAGCCGCTTATCCGTTCCTCTTCCTGTCGGTTGACGTTGTATATGTTCTGGTCCGAAGTCAAGGTTCCAGAGTTCACCCTTATAAAGCTCAGCTTGCCCACATAGGGATCGACCATGACCTTAAAGCACAGCGATGAGAAAGACGCCGATGGATCGGGAGAGACTAATATGGTCTCGTCCCCGTCAACAGCGGGCCTCGGCCTGCTCTCCAGAGGAGAGGGAAGCTCGTTGCTTATGACGTCCAGAAGCTGAACGACACCGATATTCGCCGTAGCGGAACCAGGAAGTATGGGGAATATCTTCCGGGAAAGAATGGCCTTCCTGAGATGGGGCCACATCTCCTCGAGAGGGATCTCCTCGCCGTCAAGATAACGCATCATCATCTCGTCGTCCTCTTCGACGATGCTCTCGACCAGCTGACCCCTCTTGACGTTCATGGCGTCCTTCATGTCCGCCGGAACGGGCATCTCATCGAACTCGTCACCCTTGTAGATATAGGCCTTCTCCCTGAGGACGTCGATAAGTCCCTTAAAGTTGGACTCGCTCCCTATGGGAAGATAGAAGCTCTGAGCCTTGTTGGACATCTGCTCCTTTATGTCCTCAACGGTGCGAGCGTAGTCGGCGTGATCCCTGTCCATCTTGTTGACGAAGAAAACCACCGGGACTCCAAAGTCCTCGGCAAACTCCCAGGCCTTTCCGGTCTGGACCTCTACCCCGTCCACGGCGCTAACCACCATGACCGCAGAGTCGGCCACCCTCAAAGAGGAGCGCATCTCCCCTAAAAAGTCGGCATACCCCGGAACGTCCATGATAAACACCGACTTGCCCTGATGCTCCAGGTTTGCCAGTGCGGTGCTGATGGATATCTGGCGCTTTTGCTCTTCAGTTCCGAAGTCGGTCACGGTGGTGCCGCTTTCCACGGTTCCAATCCTGCTGATTACTCCGGCGTCAAATAGCATTGCCTCGGTCAGAGAGGTCTTACCTGCTCCCCCGTGGGCGACAATGGCGATCGATCGAATGTCCTCTGGCTTATACCCCTTCTTCGTACCTCCTTGAGAGTGAGCGTTTATTCCGTTCTGTA
>JAQUTB010000188.1 GCA_028709985.1 Dethiosulfovibrio sp. | reverse complement strand
GTCAAAACTAATCCCCCCCCTCTCTCCTCATTCTCACTGTGACCTCGGTGCCGTTTCCAGGGGAGGATCGACAGATCAGCTCCCCGCCGAGCCCTGCAAGCCTCTCCCTTAACCCGAACAGGCCGAAGGAATAGTTTGCACCGGCCCGATCGAGTTCATCCGGGTCGTATCCTCTGCCCCTGTCGGAGACTATCGCCGTAAGAAGACGTCCCTCGGTAGACAAGCTCACCTGAGCTATATCGACCTGAGCGTGTTTCGCCACGTTTATAAGAAGCTCCCTGACAGCCCTGAAAAGCACGTCCCTGGAGCGCTTATCAAGATCGCCCCAAGTTCCGTCGTGAGATATATGGACCGACAGGCCGTGATCGTCTTTCAGCTTCTCGCAGAGTCTCTCCAGAGCCGGCACGAACCCAAGCTCCTCCAGAAGGGGAGAGGCCAGATCGAAGGTCATGGCCCTAGTGTCATCTATGACCTGGTTCAATAGCGATATAGCCCCGTCCAGAACCTCCGCGCCTGGCCCTAGAGACCTCTTTGCCAGGCCCAAGCCTATCTTGACCGAGGCCAGGTTCTGCCCCACCACGTCGTGAAGGTAGGAGGCCATCTCTCGCCTCTTCTCCTGGTCCAATCTGTCCAGCCGGCCTATAAGGTTACGGAGCTGTCTGGCGTAGGCCCTCTCCCTGGAGCTGGATTTTATACGCTCCGATATGTCCCTCATGACTATGAGCATGGTAGGTCCATCCTCTTTGAAGGCCATCAGGCTCATCTCCACAGGAAGGGTATCCCCCCAGGGACGTTTAAGGCCTCCTATCATAACCAGAGGGGCCGAAACGGCCCTAAGTCCCTCGATTTTTCTAAGCGACGGGGCGTTGAATATGTCCGATAGGGGCAGGTTCAGGAGGTCGTCGCCTCTTCTTCCTGTCAGATCCTCCGCGACTGGGTTGGCCAGGTCGACCATATACCTCCCATCCTGGTCCTTCCGACATAGAAGCACTGCGTCGCCGATGGCATCCAAGATTCGTCTGTATCTAGCGTCCCGTTCCTCCAGCATCTGTCTCGCCATGGCCCTCTGCAACGTCACGTCCAGACCAGCGACAAGAGCTCCCAGGACGTGAGGCGGCTCGCCATAGGGGACCACGTTGAGCGTGATTATTCGTTCATCGCCCATTTCGTCCTTCAGAGTCAGCTCCTGACCATAGAGGCCGTATCTGCGATCTATAACCTGCCTGGCCATGGTGGATACTGAGGGATGGTCCTTTATGGTAGCGCCGGCCTTGTTGACCATTTCGACCGCCCCGTCGGGAGATGCCAGACATATGGGGACAGGGGCGCTTTCCAGTATTGCTGAGAGGGCTTCCTGGCGGCGAAGAAGCTCTTTTTGCAGTTTTACCGTGGATGTTATGTCTCGCCCTACCGCCTGTATCTCCGGTCCTACGCTCCAGGCCCCGGAGACGAGGGAGAGGTTCCATCTGACCCATGTTTTGGTCCTGTGAAGCTCCAGAGCCTGTGTCCACTCCGATGTCTTTCCCTCACCGATGGACAGAGAGTCGACTATGGGACGAAGGTGGGATCTGTCGTCGGAGGATACGAGTTTTCTCATGGAGACACCTATTAGGTCCTGTCTGGACATGCCGAAGAAACGACAGTAGGCCTGGTTCACGAATGTGATGGTCCAGTCTGGTCTGAAACGGATGACCAGCTCGGTCTGTGCCTCTACCACGGCCAGATACCGCTTTTCAGCTGCTGCCAGCTCCTCCCAGGCCCTCTCTCTGGCGGAGATGAAAGTGAGGCTCAGCGATATGAGGATCAGGGCGACTACAGAACTTAAAACTATCCTGTAGGGCATCGCCGCCCCTAGTCCGGTCGGGGAGACCGATTTTATGAGCACCAGTTTTCTGGCCTGTATCCTTGAGCTATGCCATACCAGAAGCCGCTCGAGGTCCTTTCCGGAGGACCGATGAACCACGTCCTCCCTCAGATATCCCACCTCTGAGAAGAGGCTCTGGCCGTCTCCGAATACGTTTTTCCCGACGTCCAACTGGTCTTTAGAGAACACGACCCGTCCCAGTCCGTCAAGTATCCAGGCCCCTCCCGATTCGCCTATATGGTGGGCGATGTGCCCCAAAAGCAGGTCTAGGTCCAGTGTAACCACGAAGACGCCCAAGAATGCCCCATCGGACCAGAGTGGATAGACCATCCCCATGGTCTTGAGCCCAGGAGCCACGGTGAAAGGGGCGACCCATCCGTCTCTCCATCCCTCGGTGTAGCGGCTCATGTAGATCTGCCCCCAGGACAGGGCCTGCTGAAAGATGACCCTGTTTTTGGACGAGTGGACGTGGAATCTGCCGTCGTAGCCTATCCAGGACAGGTTTAACAGGGAGGGGAAGTGCTGTCCTTCGTCGTAGGCCAGCCCGTCGATAAGTCCCGATATCCGTTCTCTGCCGTCTCCCCAGCGAACGACCTGATAGGATAGGGACCTAAAATGAGAGAGGGACATGGAGAGCCGATCCGATATGGATCGGGCGGCCAAGGAGATGTGATCCAGCTCCCTGACCGCCCGATATTCTAGCATTCGGTCGCCGCTCCAACTGTCAAGGAGGGAGATACCCCCAAGGAGGAGGAGCAAAGAGACCACTACAGCTATGGAGTAGGTTCTGACGGTCATCTAGGGGCCTCGTAGACCCGAGCCGTCACGGCCAGAAGAAAGGTTTCCTTCCCCCTTTTGCCGTCCAGCTCTATGGTCGCTGGGGTGACGGTACCGTCTTTGAAGACCACGATTTTATCGGGCCTGACGGTCCATGTACCCAACGGGAGGTCCGGCCCTTCCAGGTCGTCTCCCTCAAGGTTGGTCAAGTTTAGGGTATCGCCCTTGGCCTCTATCAGTAGGGGCCCTGAATCCATGGCGAGGGATCGAGCTTTGCCCATGTAGAGGTTAAGGGAGGAAAGACCGTCAGGCTCCCTGGGGGCCAGACGGGAGACCACCAAAGAGGCCATAAGCCCGATAAGGGCCACGACCAACATCATTTCGAAGAGGGTGAACCCCCTGCGACCTGCCATGTCAGTCCCAGTTAGCTATATCTTTTCCGTCTCCCTCGCCACCCTCTTCTCCGTCTGCGCCGCAGGAGAATAGGTCAACGTCGCCGTGATCGCCGGGGTGGCGGTAGATGAACTCCTTGCCCCATGGGTCGACCGGGAGTTTACGAAGGTATCCGCCTTCTTTCCATCTCTTGGGCTCGGGGGACGTGGTCGGCTTGGTTATGAGGGCCTCAAGGCCCTGCTCCGTTGTGGGATACATTCCGCTGTCCAGCTTGTACATGTCCAGGGCCTGTTCTATCTCCCTGATCTGCACCTGGGCTGCGGTCCTCTTTGCCTCCTCACCTCTGCCGACGACCTTGGGGGCCACCAGGGCGGCCAACATGCCTATGATGACCACCACCACGAGGATCTCCACGAGGGTAAAACCGGATCTTCTTTTCACTGAAATTCCTCCTTGAGTCTTTTTTATCCAACGAAGCTGGATATGTCGAATATGGGAAGGAGTATGGCGACCACTACGAAGCCCACCACCACACCCAAAAAAAGGACCATTATGGGTTCTATGAGGTTAGCCATCCTCTCCATGCTTGACTTGGCCCTCTCCCATCTCGTCTGGGATATCTGTTCGAGGGACCCAGCCAGGTCCCCTCCCATCTCGCCTATGCGGACAAAGTAGACCAGATCTTCGTCGAAGGTTCCGTCCTTCTCCAGGGCTTTCTCGAACCTGAGACCGCCCTTTATCTGGTCCGATACCTTTACCCAACGATCTTTCTTTGGATCCAGGACAGAGCTCATCCTGAGGGCCTGGACCAGAGGTATGCCTGACCGGATCAGGGACGATAGGTTTGACGTGACCAGGGACAGGACTATGTTTTCCTTTATCCCCCTGAAAAACGGCATTTTTATCCTGACCCTCCCGGTTTTCACCAGCACGAATAGGATCAACACTCCGATCAGAGCCGGTATGCCGGCCATCTGGAAGATCTCGGATATAAACATGAGTATCCTGGTGGGCATAGGCAGGGCCCTCCCCATGTCGGAGAAAAGAACCGCCACCTTCGGGACAACGTAGGCCATCAGGAATCCCACTACCCCCAGGCCAACCACCATCATTATGACGGGGTAGGTCATGGCGGACTGTAGCTTTCTCCTGAGGGACGCCTGCATAGAGTAGAGCCCGACCGCCTGCTGAAGAACCTGATCCAGGGTTCCTCCTCTCTCGCCGGATTCGACCATGCTGCATACGTTGTCGTCGAAACATCCCGAATCCCGAAGTGCGGCGGAGAGCCGCCGTCCTCCCTCCACCGCCTGGCGGAGGGATCCGTAGAGGAAGCCCAGTTTTTTGCCTCCCTGTCTTTCAAGGAGTTTCAGTGCTTCCGAGAGAGGAAGTCCCGCTTTGAGGTATGTCGCCAAAGAGCGACAGAAAGTCTCGTGATCGTCCAGGGAGAGATGTCGAACTCTTTTGGGGCCGGACGAGCTGTCCTCGGATATCTCCACCACCACAAGTCCCTGAAGGGCCAGGGTCTCCGCCGCCTGCTGAGTTCCTGGAGCGTCGATTTTGCCCTTTTTGAGGGCTCCTTTCCCGTC
>JAQUTB010000187.1 GCA_028709985.1 Dethiosulfovibrio sp. | reverse complement strand
GTACCCCCCTGAGGAGAAGGCGACCCGACTGGTAGATATAAATATCTCCGTGGGCCGTACCGGAGCCCTGACCCCTGTGGCGATACTGGATCCCGTAAACCTGGCGGGCTCGGTGGTCAGAAGGGCCAGCCTTCACAACCAGGACGAGATAAGTGCCAAAGACGTCAGGATAGGAGACACAGTGGTGGTCCGAAAGGCGGGGGAGATAATACCGGAGATCGTCTCGGTGGATCTGTCCCATCGCACCGGATCGGAGGAGCCTTTTGAGATGCCCCAGTTCTGCCCTGTGTGCGGATCGAAAGCGATCAGGCTCCCTGATGAGGCGGCGTTGCGCTGTCCCAACCGGTCCTGTCCTGCCCAGATGAACGAGGAGATCCGCCATTTTGCCTCAAGGGGCTGTATGGATATCCGTGGTCTTGGAGAGAGGGTCGCGGCCCAGCTGGTTGAGTCCGGGCTGGTCAAGGACCTTGCGGATATATACGAGCTAAAAGAGGAGCAGCTTGCCTCTTTGGACAGAATGGGGCCTAAATCGGCCTCAAACCTGGTGCTGGCTATCAGGGCCTCCAGGGACCGTCCTCTGTCCGCCTTGATAGCAGGCCTTGGGATCCGCCACGTAGGAAAGGGCGTCGCCGATATACTTGCGGATAGATACCGTTCCATGGAGGCTATCGGGATGGCTTCCGCGGAGGAGCTTGCTCAGGTTGACGGCATCGGCCCGGTGATAGGTGCCTCGGTGGTGGCCTTTTTCTCCGATCCAAAAAACAAAGAGACCCTCAGGAGGCTTAAAGATCTGGGGGTAAAGCTGAAATCTGAGGACTTTTTCTCAAAGGGGAACTCCCTTGAGGGACTGACCTTCGTCTTTACCGGCGAGATGGAGAGGTCCAGCAGGGCCGAGGCTCAGGACCTGGTCAAGTCCTTGGGTGGAAAGGCCACGTCGTCGGTGAGCAAGAAAACCGACTACGTCGTAGCTGGGGCCTCCGCCGGCAGTAAGTTGGATAAGGCCCTGTCCTTAGGTGTCTCGGTCCTGGACGAGGAGGGCTTTTATTCCCTCCTGGATGAACGGAAAAAAGGGCATCTCTAAAGGGGATCTCTAAAAACTCACACTTGAGTCCCTCGGAGAGACCGCTCCGCCTGTGCCCTGTTTCGCCCAAACGTATACTCGGCCTGCCTGTTCCGTACGAACCGCCTCGGGGGGCACGTCCTGTCGCCCCATTCGTACTCAAAGGCGGCATGTCGAGTATACGGGCTCAAATGAGCTTCGTCGGAGCGGTCTCTCCGAGGATCAGCGTTTTTAGAGATCGCCGAATATAACTAAGAAGGAGGAGTAGGTATGAAAATAACCTCTGAAGATCTCAAAAAAGTGGGGATTCTGGCCCGGCTTGAGGTCGGCGAGGATGAGGTGGGCCCCCTTACGGAACACTTCAACTCCATTCTGGATTATTTTGGAAAGTTGGACGAGCTGGATCTATCCGACGTGGACCCCTTTACGTTGGAGGACTCTCAGCCCCTTAAACTAAGAAAAGACGAGGTCGTGTCCTGGTCGGATCGGGAGTCCATTTTGAATCAGTCCCCATCAAGAGAGGGCGACTTCATAAGGGTTCCCAGAATAGGAGGGGATAGCTGATGCTTTACCGTCTTTCAGCCTGCGAGATCGCAAAGGATGTAAAGGAGGGAAGGTGTTCCTGCTTAGAGGTCGTGGAGTCCTGTCTCGGCAGGATAGACGAGGTGGAGCCGGATGTACACGCTATGCTATCCCTCTGGAGGGATCAGGCTATCGCCAGGGCTAAGGAACTTGACGGAAGGCTGGCTTCCGGAGAGGACATAGGCTCTCTCGGAGGGGTCCCCATAATCCTCAAGGACAACATGTGTACCTCAGGCCAGGAGACAACCTGCGCAAGCAAGATCCTCGTGGGATGGAGGCCCCCTTACGACGCCACGGTAGTGGAGCTTCTCAACGACGCCGGTGCGATCGTTTTAGGGAAGGCCAATCTGGATGAATTCGCCATGGGTGGTTCCACGGAGAACTCGGCCTTCGGCGTGACCGCAAACCCATGGGATCTGGATAGGGTCCCCGGTGGCAGCTCCGGCGGAAGCGCCGCAGCCGTGGCGGCGGGATATGTCCCCCTCTCTTTGGGCAGCGATACGGGCGGTTCCATCAGGCAGCCTGCGTCCTTCTGCGGCATATACGGCCTTAAGCCCACCTACGGAAGGGTCAGCCGTTACGGTCTGGTGGCCTTTGCGTCCTCTTTGGACCAGATAGGCCCCTTCGCCAGGACAGTTGAGGACTTGGCTAGGATAATGGAGGTCATAGGTGTTCCGGACCACAAGGACTCCACCAGCCAGGACGTTGCGAGGTGTGATTTTTCCTCAGCCCTGGGCAGGACCGACCTAAAGGGCAAAAAAATAGGAATCATAGAGGAGATAGAGGGCTACGACTACGATCCAAGGGTGAAAAAGGCCCTGGACGACGCCGTTAAAGCCTGTAGGGACGAGGGAGCGGAGATAGTTCCCATATCCCTCAAGACAGCCATAGAGTACGGCATGGCCTGCTACTACATACTGGCCCCGGCCGAGGCGAGCTCCAACTTAGCCCGTTACGACGGCGTCAGATACGGCCATTCCGCCGAGGGAGCCAGTTCGGTGGTGGATCTCTACGTCAAGACCCGCAGGGAGGGATTTGGCGACGAGGTTAAACGCCGTATCCTCACGGGAACCTACGTCCTCAGCGCCGGGTTCTACGACGCCTACTATCTGAAGGCCCAGAAGGTCAGGAAGGCCATAAAGGAGGAGTTCGCCAGGGCCTTCGAGAAGGTGGACTCCATAGTCCTGCCTGCCTCCCCTACCCCGGCTTTTAAGATAGGGGAGCTGGTGGACGACCCTATGGCTATGTACATGGCCGACGTCTTCACCATTCCGGTCAACATGGCGGGACTTCCGGGGCTCTCGATGAACGTAGGTTTCTCCCAGGAGGGACTTCCTCTGGGGGTACAGTTCATAGGCCCCAGATGGGGAGAGGAAGAGCTTATCGGGACCGCTGCGGTCATGGAGCGCCGGTTCGGTAAGGCCAAGATTGCCCGGGAGGTTGTGTGATGTCCCTTACCTTTACCACTGTCATAGGGCTGGAGATCCACGTCCAGCTCGCCACGAAGACAAAGCTCTTCTGTGGTTGCTCAACCGACTATATCGGTGCTGTCCCCAACACGAACGTATGTCCCCTCTGTACCGGACAGCCCGGGACACTCCCGGTTCTCAACGAGAGGGCCGTCGAGCTTGGGACCAGGGCGGGACTGGCGTTAGGGTGTCGAATAAACAAAGTGACCCGTTTCGACAGAAAGAACTATTTCTACCCTGACCTTCCTAAGGCTTACCAGATCTCCGAGTTCTACGTTCCCATAGCCGAGAAGGGTTCCCTTACCCTGGTGGGGGACGATGGAGAGCCTCACAAGGTCGGAATAACCAGACTTCATCTAGAGGAGGATGCAGGAAAGCTGGTCCACGGGGCATCCGACGGCAGGATCGTGGGGTCGACCCAGTCCTTCGTCGACTACAACCGCTCCAGCGTTCCATTGGCGGAGATAGTGTCCGACCCGGACATCACCTCCCCTAGAATGGCCAAAGACTACGTTGCCACTGTCAGGCAGATGGTCAGGTATCTCGGGGTGTCCGACGGAGACATGGAGAAGGGGTCCATGAGGGTCGACGCCAACATATCCCAAAAGGTCTCCGACGGACGATGGGGCGACAGGGTTGAGATAAAAAACATGAACTCCCTGAGGGCCCTTGAGAGGGCACTGGAATACGAGATAGAGAGACAGAGGGCCATTCTCTCTGAGGGCGGAAGGATAAAGCAGGAGACCAGAAACTGGGACGACAGCGCTGGCGTCACCAGCTCCTCAAGGAGCAAGGAGGAGTCCAACGATTACCGTTACTTCACCGAGCCCGACCTTCCCCCTCTTGTGCTGTCTCAGGAGTTTATAGACGGTATAGCCAGATCTCTGCCTGAGTTACCGTGGGAGAAGAAGGCCAGATACGAGATGGAGTTCTCCCTTTCCGATGATGATATCGCCGTGTTGACGGAGCACTCTGAGCTGGCTAAGTTTTTCGAGGACTGCGTATCCTACGGTGCCTCTCCTTCCAGGGCTTCCAACTGGGTGAGGACCGAGGTGTTGAGGGTGATAAACGAGTGCAGCGGCGATATATCCAGCTTCCCCATCTCGCCTAAATCGCTCTCCGGTTTGCTTGAATTGATAGAGGACAAAAAGATCTCCACCACCGCGGCAAAAGAGGTCTTCGACGGGATGGTAACCGGAATGGACCTTGAGAATGCCATAGAAAGCTGTGGCGTCACCGCTGGGGCACTCACTGGCGACGCTCTTGCGGAGGTTATCCGATCGGTCATAGGGGCAAACCAGGACGTGGTGGAGGTAATAAAATCCGGTCAGGACAAGAAGGATAAAAAGAAGAAATTCCTTCAGGGGCAGATAATGAGGGAGGCCAGAGGGCAGGCCGATCCGAAAGAGGTCTTGGAGCTTCTCGATTCTGAACTGTCTCTATGATTTAGCACTGCCTTTCTGGTACAATAGTCAGGTAGTGAAAGCTTCATCGAGGGGCCTCTTTTTCGTCAGGGCTATCTTGGAAGCGGAGTACC
>JAQUTB010000186.1 GCA_028709985.1 Dethiosulfovibrio sp. | reverse complement strand
GGCTGAAACCTGTCAGGTTTCCCCTAGATGGAGCTCTAGGGAGCTCTATCGGCGAGATGGATTTTTTCCAGGTTCAGGGCGAGGAGGTTCACGAGGTTGCGGTTGGACTGGTCCACGCTGGGGTCATTGAGCCAGGGCACTTTCGGTTTCAGTGTCACGGCGAGATAGTCCTGCACCTGGAGATATCCCTGGGGTATCAGCATAGGGGGCTGGAGAGGGTTTTTACTGGGGCCAGATCGGTAAGGCAGGCCGTAGTGGCCGAGTCCGTTTCAGGAGACTGCGCAGCCGGTCATGCTGGGGCCTACTGTGGAGCTGTAGAGGCCCTGTCCTCCTGCGAGGTGGAGCCGAAGGCCTGGGCGGTGAGGTGCATTGCCCAGGAACTCGAGAGGATCGCCTGCCACATCGGCGACCTAGGGGCTATGGCAGGAGACGTGGGCTATCTGCCCACCTCTTCTTTCTGCGGCAGGATCAGGGGAGACGTGCTGAACCTCACCGCTTTGCTGTGCGGAAATCGTTTTTCCAGGGGGCTTTTCCGTCCAGGAGGGGTGCTTTGGGATATCGACGAAGGTATAGCCTCCTCCCTGATCGAGCGGATGACAAAGATTCGCTCCGAGGCCAGGGACGCCATTGGTCTGCTCTGGACCACCCCGACGGTCATGGCACGTTTTGAGAACACCGGAATGCTGTCCCCTCTGGATTGCGAGTCCCTGGGGCTGGTCGGCCCTGCGGCGCGGGCCTGTGGGTCACTCAGGGACGTTAGGTACTCCTTTCCCTACTGGTCCTACCGACCCTATCCCATGAAGATGGCGGTGGAGAAGGGCGGAGACGTCCTGTCTCGGGCCAGGGTTAGGTGGATGGAGATAGAGAACTCCTTTGACTATATCGAGTCGCTGCTGTCCGACCTGCCCGATTCTCCGATCATGTCTTCCGTCGGAGCGCCTGAGCCATCCTCTATGGTTATCTCCATGACCGAGGGATGGAGAGGTGAGATAGTCCATGTGGCGGTCACAGACGAGTTCGGTTTGGTGGAGGACTATCGTATATTGGACCCCAGCTTCCATAACTGGACCGGTCTCGCCATGTCCATGAGGAACAGGGGAATATCCGACTTCCCCCTCTGCAACAAGAGCTTCAACCTATCCTACTGTGGTTTCGACCTGTAGGGCTTGGAGGCGATTTTATGTTTTTCGATATCCTTCGGGTTAGAGCAAGACAGGGTTTTAAGACCATGACTTATCCTGACGGTCCTCCCCCGGCCCTGCCCGATCGGTTCGCCGGGCTGCCGGTGATAGACCAGTCGGTCTGCTCTACCTGTCCCGGTCCCTGTATCCAGTCCTGTCCCTTCGGCGCAATAGAGAAGGCCGATAGGCTGACCATCGACCTCGGCAAGTGCCTTTTTTGTCGCGAGTGCCAGAGGACCTGCCCTAACGAGGCACTGTCCTTTGGTAGCGACCATCGCCTGGGGTCCTCCTCAAGGGGGGGGCTTATCTCCTGCGGTGACGGCTCGGTTCCCTCAGCCTTCAACGATAAAGCCGCTGCCCTTTACGGGAAGGTTATCTCCCTCAGGGTTGTCAGCGCCGGAGGCTGTGGGGCCTGCGAGGCGGACACAAACGTCTTAAATACCTTAGCATGGGATCTCAGCCGCTTCGGCATCAGCTACGCCGCATCACCGCGGCACTGCGACGGCATGGTACTGATAGGTCCGGTTCCCACCAACATGGTGGAGGCGGTTAAGGAGACCTATCGGGCAATACCGGACCCCAAGTTCGTCATAGCTGTAGGTTCTTGCTCTGTAACCGCCTCGTCCAGGGAGGATTTTCCCGTCCCGGTTGACCTGTTCATCCCGGGCTGTCCTGCCCATCCTCTCACCATACTGGACGGAATGCTCCGCTTCCTGGGAAAAATAAAGGAATAGGGGCTGAGTTATGTATAGGGCATCTCTAAAAACGTTAATCCTAGGAGAGATCGTCCCGCCTGGGCGAGACAGGGCGCAGGCGGGACGATCTCTCCTAGGGGACTCAGGTGTGAGTTTTTAGAGATACCCTAAAGAGATAAGCCCCGGCTTTGGCCGGGGCTTATCTCTTTAGTATGTCTGAGTGTGTTCCTGTCCTGATCAAGGAAAGGCACTCTTCGTCGAGCTTATATATCAATATCCAATCGGGCTCTATATGGATGGAACGATGGCTACCCCAATTGCCTAGCATCGGATGATCGTTATACTGCGTGGGAATTTCTCCGGTAGAAATCAGAATTTTGAGGGTGTCTTTTAACTTTTCTATGTTTTTGCCTCTTTTGACTTGTAGCTTTACGTCTCGTTTAAATTGGCTTGAGCGTTTCAGCTTAGGCATTATATTTCAAGGTCTTCGTAAAGCTCGTCGAGTGAGTTAAATTTTACCCCTTCACCAGAATCCACCTCTGCCATAGCCTGGACGGTCCTGGCGTTGGGTATCTCCACGGAGAACGGGAGTTTCCCGTTTGCTCCGATCTGGATCAGGGTCATTCTGACGGCGTCCGATATGGAAAGCCCCATTTTAGACAGGGCTTCCGACGCCTTTCTCTTCGTTTCGCTGTCTATACGAACCCTAACAGAGCTGTCACAAGTTGTCATCTCTATCCCCTCCCTTGTGATCACATTGTAGCAACGTATTTTAGTGAGGTCAAGGTAAGCAGCAAAAAAGGCTCCGGCGAACTCGCCGGAGCCTTTGCTATCTATGGTGGGCGACACAGGGTTCGAACCTGTGACCCCTTCCGTGTGAGGGAAGTGCTCTACCGCTGAGCTAGCCGCCCGTCTGAGACGAAAGAGATTATATCCTCCCAGGTGGGATAATGCAACCCCTGAGGTAAAAATCCCCCTTCACTAAAGCGACAGGTCGAAGTATACTGATGCTATCTTGGAAAATTCCCTCTTTGATAAGTGGTTCAAATGGTGATATAGTTCACCTGTGGATAAGACGTATGTTGTATTAGGTATACAACAAAAAAGGGGTGGTTCGATGGTCGATTTTTCCGTTCTGTCCAGGCCGTGGGATATATGGGATTGCTGGAGGTTCGAGCCCTGGGCAGATCAGGGGATGGAGGGGGTTTTCCGCAGGGTGACCTTCATCAAAGCGGGGCTAATGGGCGAGGTCGCCAGATACTGTGCCGACGATTACATTGTGTGGCGGTACGATCCATCCTCGATCGATTTAGTCCGAAAGACCTGGCCTCCGATAAAGGACACAATGATCCAGAGGGTCATCTTCATATCCCCAGTGGACCGATTTGAGAAGAAGGTTAAGGCCTTCGCCCTGGGATTTAGGGGATATCTCGAGACCTACAGCTATGCACCTATGGGTCAGGGATACAGAAAGATAAAGGATCTAACGCCCTTGATAGACAAGGCGTGGGAGTCGGTAAAACATGATAGCGAGGAAGGAGGTGTCGGTTCGGTAACCGTCGCTGGCGTGGTATAGGCCTTTTGTTTTTTTTATCTATATTTGGGGGTGTTTAAAAGTGACGTTTGCTCTTATGTTCCTAGTTTCCTTCGTCATATTCGTCGTCGGCTATAAGGTTTACGGATCCTTTATGGCTAAGCTCTATGAGCTTGACGACAGCAGGAAAACCCCTGCTGAGTGTCTGTTCGACGGTATCGACTATTGTCCCGCTCATCCTGCGGTGCTGTTGGGGCATCACTTCGCGTCCATCGCCGGTGCTGGTCCCATAACAGGGCCCATCGCAGCAGCCGCCATGTTCGGATGGCTTCCCACCCTTCTTTGGTGCATCATCGGATCCACTTTCCTCGGTGGTCCTCACGATATGGGATCGCTGGTGGCTTCCATGAGGCACGACGGAAAGTCCATCGGTGAGGTTATAGAGAGATGGATAGGCCACAAGGGAAAGATCCTCTTCCTGTGGTTCACCATACTGGCCCTCATCCTGGTTGTGGCTGTGTTCCTGGTCCTTTCCGCCAACACCTTCGCAGCCGACCCGATCGTCGCCTTCGTCGGATGTCTCTACATAGTCATGGCCGTCGTCTCGGGGCTGCTCATCTACAAGGCTCACACTCCTCTGTGGCTGGTGACTGTGGTGATGCTGGCCATAGTCGGTGTAGCCTGCGTCAAGGGCTCCGACAGCGAGACCATCATGACTCTGTTCAAGCTTCCAAACACGACCTGGAACTATATCCTGGCCCTTTACATACTGGCAGCTTCGGTGCTTCCCGTGTGGCTTCTCCTTCAGCCTCGTGACTATCTTGCCTCCTACTTCCTCTACTTTGCCGTCATAGTGGGAGCCATAGGGATGCTCTTCGGGAGCAAGTTCAACAGCGGGGCCATCCCTATGATCAAGACCGACGTCAGCTACATAGGATTCTCCGGTCAGCCTCTTTGGCCCATGATGTTCGTCATAGTGGCCTGTGGAGCTATCTCCGGTTTCCACTCCCTGGTCGGTAGCGGGACTACCTCAAAGCAGCTCAGGAGAGAGAGCGACGCCACCATAGTGGGATACGGTTCCATGCTCATGGAGGGACTCGTGGCCTGCATAGCGATCGGTACGGTCATGGTGGCTGGCTCAATAGTCAAGGGTGGTCCTGTCGTGACCTTCTCCCAGGGATTTGGACAGTTCGCCTCAATAGTGGGAATAGACCCTGTGTTGGGGACCAGGCTTGGAGCCATAGCC
>JAQUTB010000185.1 GCA_028709985.1 Dethiosulfovibrio sp. | reverse complement strand
CATAAAACCCAGCTGGCTTAAAGTGTGATATGCCAAAAGCCTCTTCCCATCGTGCTGCATAAGGGCCTGGAAAACCCCGTAGAGAGCCATAACAGCCCCTAGGAGGATAAGGCCCGGGGAAGGACCGTCAGACAGCCTTATGAGCCCGTATATGGCTATCTTAACCGAGTAACCGGAGAGAAGGACGCTAGTCTCGGGGGGAGCCTGGCTGTGGGTCCTTGGAAGCCAAAAATGAAGGCAGGGGAAAGCCGCCTTTATACCTAAACCAAGAAGGAAGAAGGGAAGGGCCTTCTCTGGGACCGCCCCTACGGAGATAGGACCAAAATTTGAAGCCGTCGCCGTCGCAATCAAAAGCAAAGATCCCCCAGCTAACTGGGTATAGAGGTAAAAACGAGCAGTAGCCCTGTCCTTTTCCCCCACGGAAAAAGCCAGGGCCAGAGAAGAAAGCTCCAAAAAGACGGTAAAGACCAGCCAGTCCGAGGCCAGGCAGGCAAGGCAGGCGAACACACAGAAAATCCACATAGGGGCGGACTTGACAGGGGATCGATCCCCCCTGTAGACCATGGCACAGATCGTCATGAATACGGCCAAAAAGGCCATGGTTATGGAGATCGTGTCGTATCTGAAGGTCATTATAGGAAAATCCTTCCTTATCGTCTCAGCGTCTTCATGGCGTTTTGAAGGAAGTTAAGCACCACGAAGGCGACCGTAACCAGGGTAAAGAGGTATGCCACGAGGTTGCCCGAATGAAGTTTTCGCACCGAAGAGACAAAACGGGAAAATAGATCGCCCAAACAGGGAACCATATCCTCGACGTCCTTAGGCCTGGATAGGGGCCTGAAGGGAACTGGGATAAGGACAAACAGCGATAGTCCCACCATCGCAGGCAAAACCGAACTGAGCGACGATCCGACAGGCCTAAAAGGAGGCAACGCGCCCAGAGACAGTATAGCCAAACACATCAGTGCCATCGAAAAGCCGGAACAGAGCGGAACAACGCCTGGAATGGAACGCTTTTCTGCCCCATAAAAAGGCTTTAAAAAGCCGTAGTACCCCATTTTACAGAGGGACAGGGACGTCCCGACCCCGGAGAGGGTGAGGGCCAAGAGGATCAGATCGTGTCCCTCTAGGGACAGCTTTATAAGCCCCTTGCTCCAGGCCCCTGGGCTAAGGGGTAATCCCGCCATGGAGAGGGCCCCTATAAGGAAGGCAAAGAACATCCACCGGTGGCTCCTGAAAGTGGGGCCAGTCAGGGCTAAATCCCTGGTCCCCCAGATTTTTTCCAGCCCACCGGCGGAGAAGAATAAAAGCCCCTTAGCCAGGGCATGAGAGATCAGATGGGCCAGTGCCGCTATGCGTCCAAGCTCGGTTCCAGTGGAGATGGCTGCGACCATGAAGCCCAGCTGACTCAAGGTACTGTAGGCCAGGAGCCTTTTAGCGTCACTCTGAAAGGGTCCCATAACGGCTCCCCATATCGCCATAAGTGCGCCTAGAGACATGAGGACCGTCGAGCTAGACAGGACTATCCTGAAAAGACCGTATATACCCATCTTAACCGCGTAGCCGGAGAGCAAAGCGCTGGCCTCAGCAGGAGCCTGACTGTGGGTTTTTGGAAGCCAGAAGTGGAGTCCTGGCAACGCCGCCTTTACCCCCAGCCCCAGGACGAAAAGGGGAAAGACCCCCTCAGGGACGGGCCCCATCGGGATTGAAAAACCCCGGACAGAGCCCAAGGCCGTGGCGACCAAGAGAATGCCTCCCCCCGCCAACTGGGTATAAAGGTAGTACCTGGCGGTATCCCGGTCCTTTTCCCCCACCATGAAGACCAGGGCGATGGAGGATAGCTCCAGAAAAACTATAAACAATAGCCAGTCGTCGGCGATTGACGCGAGGCAGGCACATAGACAGAACGCGCACGGCGCGACCAGACGAGGGAGGGTCCGTCGCCCACCGTAGAGGGAGGAACAAAAGGTCATGAAGATCGCCAGGAAAACCATGACCAGAGATAAAACGTCCGGGTTAAAGGACATGGCCCATACCTACTTGCCAAGTACTACATCCCGATAGGAGGCCCCATCGACGGCGGAATCACCCACGGAGAACAACACCGAACTGGCCCCTGGGATAAAAGGAGCCGCCGCCAACAGGACACAGAGCACCGAAAGCAAAGCGACAAGCCTTCCAGATACCGGCCTGGGCCTGCGATGAGGCACTGGAGTCTCGGAGGGAGAGAAAAACGCCCTGAGCACCTTGAGGTAATAGGCGGAGGAGACAACCGTGCCCGCGACTATAGCCAAAGCTGGAACGATATGCCCCTCTTTGGTCGACGCAAGAAGCAAGAGCCACTTGCTCATAAAGCCGCTGAACGGGGGAATACCGGCCAAGGAGACCGCAAAAAGGGCGAAGGCCGCCACGAAAAGGGGCCTGTGAGCCCAAAGGCCACTCATGTGGGATATATCCCTGCTGGCCCTGTCCTCAGCCAAAGCACCTGCGACCAGAAACAGCCCCATCTTCGCCGTCATGTGGTTAAAACAGTGATACACCGCGGCGGAGACCCCAAAAGAGGAGGCACAGCCCACACCTATCAGGATGGTCCCTATCTGGGCCACGGTGGAATAGGCCAAAAGCCTCTTTATGTCCTCCTGCTGGAAGGCCATCAGGTGACCGAGGATAACCGACAGGGTCCCCAAAAAAAGGATGACAGAAAAAACCTCCCTCATAACGGGAAAAAACAACAAAAAAGAGAGCCTGATTAGGGCGTAGACCGAGACCTTCACCAGGACGCCCGACAGCAGGGCACTGACCGAGGTCTGGGCCGAGGAATGAGCGTCGGGAAGCCAGAAGTGGGTGGGAGCGGTCCCGCTCTTCACGAAGAGCCCGACCACCAGACACCCCCCTATCACCGACAGTGTGACAGGGGGGACCGAGGCCATCATCTGAGATAGGATCCCAAGGTTAAGCTGCCCTGTGGCCATAAAAGAGTAGGCTATCCCCAACAGAAGGAACATAGCCCCTACCGTGCCGAAGATGAGATATTTGAAGCTGGCCTCAACCGCCTGCCACGATCTAGGAGGGTATGAGACCATGAGGTAGGCAGCCACAGAGAAGATCTCGAAAAAAACGAACATATTGAACAGATCGCCCGTTAGTATTATGCCGTTTACGGCCCCCCAACTCAGAAAAAAAAGGACGTAAAATCTCCATGGAGAGTAGCCAAACGACTCCATCGAGCAGGCCAGAGATATGGGAAATCCTGTGGCGGCCAGCAAAAGAAAAGCCCCGGAGAGGCGGTCGACCATCAAAGAGATGCCAAGCTCAGGTGTCCAACCGCCCATCGTAACTGCTACGCCGTCCCAGCCCGAAAGGGCGACGACGGCCGAGACAACGGAGCAAATACCAGCAGAGATAATCACGCTCATGCCGGTGTGTCTCTTTTTGAAAATATGGACCAAAGGGACTAAAAACCCCACCGACAGGGGAGCCACCACGGCTAAAACCGGGTTCATCCTCTAAGCCCCCTGATCTTATCCACGTCCACTGTGCCATAGTGTCTGTGGATCTTTATTATGTAGGCCAGAGCCAGGGCCACGTCGCTGGCCCCTATGACTATCGCCGTCAAGGGGAAAGTATGTGGAAGGGGGTTTACCGATCCTCCGACCATGGGCAGAAGAGGAGGACCAGCCTCAGGTATAAAACCAGATGCGACCATGAACAGGAGAACCCCTCCCTCCATTATGGAAAGGCCTATGACGGTCTTGAACAGGTTTCTCTTTGTTATTAAGGTGTAGAGCCCTATACAGAAGATGGCTATAGCACAACCGTAGCTCACGTGAATCATCGGACTATACCTCCGGTGGAGGACCCTCGGCTGGGTCCTCAAGGATCTTTATCATGCTGTAAAACAAAGTCGAAAGCCCTGCACCGACCTTCATCCCCACCGCTATATTCAGCAAAGGGATTGCTCCCCCGCTGAAGAGGGATCCGATAGGCCCAGAGGAAAATCCAGCGTCCAGGTTGGCCAGAAAACCAGCCCCCTCTGCAAGCCCCCAGAGGCCCACCGCCGCGAACAGCAGAGCCCCGGAGGACTCTATAACCTCCTTCACCTTGGGGCTTATCCTGGACGCCTCGAACTTAGATCCGTATATAACGCAAAAAAGCACCGTCACAGTGGCGAACACCGCCCCGCCCTGGAATCCCCCTCCTGGGGTGATATGGCCCATGATGACTATGGACGACGCGTACACCAGGATGAAGGGGACCATCATGCCCATTCCCCGCTTCACTATTGGGGAAAGCCCCCAGCTGGATCTCCTCAACCTCCTTTTGGCAAACAACATGGCGACGCCGCAGACGGTGGTGTATATGACCGTGGCCTCCCCGAAGGTGTCGAAACCACGGTAGTCGAACAGTATAGCTGCAACTATGTTCGAGGCACCGGTGTCGGAGGCTGTGTTTGCGACGTAGTAGGCGGCTGGACCGAATAGAGACGGATCAGCTGAGACGATCAGCCCTCTCCACATCCACCAACCTAGGCTGAGGCAAAGTGCAGCCCCTATCCATCGGTGAAAGACCTGAGCCCTCATACTTGGTCCTCCCTGTCCGGGTCATCGCCACCTTTGCCGGTCTGACTGTATGCCACCAAAAACAGGGATGTCACCAACCCCGAGTTTATGATGGCCTT
>JAQUTB010000184.1 GCA_028709985.1 Dethiosulfovibrio sp. | reverse complement strand
CCGATAGATCGACATCGTTGCTTACCTTGCTTCCTATCCTTATCTGTCTGGCGTTAAAGTTATCCGCGGTTATAAAACGTCCGTCATCGCCGTCCGAGCCAGCATGAACGACGCCGGAAAGGCGTCCAAAGACGCATACGTTTCCACTGGCCACTACCTCGGATCCATCGTGGACGTTCCCCAGGACCAAAACGTCCCCTGGATGGGAGATTATCTGCCCAGAGCGAAGGGACCTATGGATGACTAAAGTATCGTAGCCCACTTTAGACAGTGTCGCATGTGACTCTCCGAGGTTAATTCCGGATCTTAAAAGCAGGTCCCTCGAGAGAATGTCGTCGGTTTTCCATTGCGATACTTTAAGCGATCCAGACCACACGAGGTTCTCCAGAAAATAGATCAGATCCGATTCGGTCAAAGATCTACCTCCGATGTCGACGATCACTTCCATCTGAGATACCATGGAGGACGCCTCCAGGATGATAGACCGGGCCTCTTTTACCGCTACATCGACGTCTATCCCCTCCGGGATTATAAGCCTAAGACCGTTTCCGTTGCCTTTCAAAGAAACGGACCTGTTGGGGCTATTGGTCAAGGTCGTTACCTCCCTTGTCGTGTTTTACCAAATAGGCAAGGAGCTCACCGACTAGAGGAGCCGCAGCGGTACTTCCGTGGAGTCCTCCCTCTATGTAAGCTACCGCGACGTATCTGGGGTTGTCCGCAGGGGCGTAGCCCGCAAAGACCGCATGGTCATCGCCGTGGGAGTTCTGAACCGTGCTGGTTTTTCCAGCTATTGACACGCCAAAAGCGGCCGCTCTTCTTCCAGTTCCCCCGGATGAGACCACCGCGTCCATGCCTTTTTGTATAACCTGGAGTATTTTAGGGTCCAATCCGACCGTTACCGCCTCTTCGGAGGTCCCCTTCAGCAGATGAGGTCGAACTATCTTGCCCGACGCCACCACGCCGAACTGTCTAAGAATCTGTATAGGTGTCATCAACAGGAATCCCTGCCCTATAGAATAGTTGACCGTATCTCCTTTATACCATCTCTCCCCGAACTTTTTTTCCTTCCATTCCCTTCCCGCCGCGGTCCCGGCGAGCTCTCCGGGAAGGTCTATGCCTGTGAGCTCACCTATGCCGAAGACCTTGCCCCATTTTATCAGGTTATCTATGCCGACCTTCTGACCGACTTCGTAAAAATATACGTCGCATGAGTCCCTGAGAGCGTCCACTATATTCTCTTGTCCATGTCCCCATCTCCTGTGACATCGGAATATCTGGTTGCCTAGTTCGTAGCTACCAGAACAGTAGATGGTCGTTTTAGGTGTGACGACTCCCTCTGCAAGGGCAGCATAGGCTATGACGCTCTTGTAGACCGAGCCAGGGGCGTAGAGTCCAGCTATAGCCCTGTTGATCATCGGTCTGTCCTTATCGGATATCAGCTCATGCCATTCCTTCCCAGCTACCCCCCATGAAAGAGGGTTTACGTCAAAAGTAGGGTTAGAGAAGAGTATTTTGATCTCTCCCGTATCAACCTCCATGGCTATGACGGAGCCCTTTTTATCCGACATAAGCTCCGCCGCCAGTCGCTGAGCCCCAAGATCTATCGTCAGGACTAGATCCTCCCCTGGGACCGGTTTTCGCCCGGATATAGATCGAACAAAACGCCCTCTGGCGTCCACCTCTATAACCTGAAAACCGGGGAATCCCTGGAGACGGTCCTCATAAAACCGCTCGACCCCACCCTTTCCTATAACGTCCCCTCCGACATACCGGGATCTTGTTCCGCCCTCCCCCATGGCCTGGAGCTCTTTATCGGATATCTCCCCGACGTAGCCAAGGGAATGACAGAGGAGGGATCCCACAGGGTAGATCCTCCTCCACACCGGCAGATGGGACACCTGAGAGGGAAAATCCCCATCGGAGGTGAGGTCTGTCATCTGGGCCAGGGTCAGGTTTTTAAGCAAGACGACGGAGCGGTAGGGCGCGACGTACTGGCTTTTTATCCGTGCTTCCAGATCCGATTCTGATAGAGGTATTCCGTGGCGTCTCAGCAGGGAGGACAGACCGGTCAAAACCCCGTCCTTTCTGAGGTCCAGGGGATAGCCGACTATGTCAAAGGTAAGGACGTTTGTGGCCAGAGGGACCATATTGGTGTCGTATATCTCTCCCCTCACAGGAGGCACCCTCATGACCCTGAGCTTATTGGACGTGGCCAGCTGGACATATCTATCGGATTGAAAAACCTGAAAATGGCACAGTGCGGACAGCAAAACCAACATAGATCCACAGAATACAAACCTTACGAACCTCAGCCTGTTGTCGGATATAGATCTATCGTCAAACATTTTGACCCCTATAAAAGTTAACGTAATACGCCCAAGAGATTAGCAACGCAAAAAAAGTCAGAAAAAAGAAGACTGCCACAGCAGGAACTATAGTTGGTCTGCCGCTGTAAAACAGCAACAGACGCAATATCGCCGAGATCCCTATCATCGCCGATGAAAACCCCAGAAATAACGCGGGAACCCGTCCCTCTTTAGGTATAATAACCCAGAGGAACCTGAAGATCAAAAACAGCGCGCTGTAAATCGAGGCGGAAAAACCCGGTATACCGGTCCATCTGAGATCTAGAAAAAGACCGCCGAGAAAGGCCCCCCAGAGATATCTGTCGAAGTGCCTCTCATCGGTGATGCCTTTGGAGATCACGGCGAGAAAAAAAAGGTCGGGTGCCAACGCCCATCCAGAGAAAGTCACCTGGAAGAAGTTTTGAAGGAACAAAAAAAATATCAGCATCCTATTTGTCACTTCCTCGACGAAAAATCCTGATCCCGTATATTTTGGAAAGAGCTCCGCCAGGGAGTACCTTATACTCAAGGATCCCGTTATCGTCGTTTTTGGTCTCACCCAAGAGAGAACCGACAGGTATGCCAGCTGGAATGGACTCCCCTATAAGGGCCGTGTCCAGCATCATGCCCTCTTTTATCTGGCTTCCATCGGAGACGTATCTGAGCCACAGACCACCTAGACCGTCTCCGACCACTACCCCAACGTCTCGGGTCTCCCTGATCACCACCGGGATCATCTCGCTGGAGGAGCTGATCAGGCTAACCCAAGACCGAGAAGTTTCCACGGAGGATATCCTCCCTATGAGGAACCCATCTTGAAGGACAGGATCTCCTGGCGAGACCCCATCTATCCCCCCTCTATCTATCCTTATCGTATCCCACCACGATAGGGGCAGACGAAGATCGGCCATGGAGTCGATGGAAGAGGACATAATAGATTCCCTCAGGTCGATAGCTTCCTTCATGTGTAGAGCCAAAAAAAGGCTATCGTTCTCCCTCTCCAGCATATCCAGACGAGACAGAATATCCTCCCTCTCCCTCACCCATCCCCTTGATTCCAGGTACAGCTCTCTGAGGGAGACGGCAGGTTTTTCAACTAATTCAAGTCCCGCTCCAAGCCACCCCATCACCTTGAACACAGGAGCACTTCCCGTGCTCAAGGTCAGGAGTAGGCCTAGAGCTACTGCGCATAACCCGGATATTATCTGAGGTTGCCGATTCTCCATGATCTCTGCCTTCTAGAGGGGAGTTATCGGCTTCCCTTTTCAACCGACATCAGGACCTTCCTCATGGCGCTTAAGTCCTCGAGTATTTTTCCAACACCGTTAGCTACTGAATGAAGAGGATCTTCGGCGAGGATAACCGGGGCGTTGAGAGACCTGGACAACCGTATCGGGAGCCCCCTTATCTGGCAAACTCCACCTGTAAGGACTATCCCCTGATCCACTATATCCTTCGAAAGTTCCGGTGGAGTCTGTTCCAATGCCACCTTTACCATGTCCTCGACCCTAGAAATGAGAGGGTCAAGGGCCTCCCTTATCTCAACCGAGGATACGGTTGTCACCTTGGGAAGTCCATCCGCCAGGTCCCTACCTTTAACCTCGACCTCAACCTCATCGTCAAGGGGTATGGCGGATCCTATGTTTATCTTTATGTTCTCCGCCGTGGTCTCACCTATCAAAATGGCGTGTTTTTGGCGAAGCATGGCTATTATAGCTTCGTCCATATCGTCTCCAGCTGCTCTGAGGGAGTTGTTTACCACTATGCCTCCCAGAGAGAGGACCGCGACCTCGCTGGTTCCACCCCCTATATCCAGAACCATGCTCCCCCGAGGATCCTGTATAGGGAGTCCAGCTCCTAGGGCTGAGGCGATAGGCTCGTCCACCACGTATGCCTCTTTCGCTCCGGCTCCCAAAGTGGCGTCGATAACCGCCTTTTTCTCCACCTCTGTAACCTTGGCTGGCACTGATATGACCACCCTGGGCCTCGACTTTACGCCTCTTCCCGCCGTTAGCTGAAGAAAGTGCCTTATTATAGCCTCCGTCATATCGAAATTAGCTATAACGCCGTCCTTGAGGGGTCTTATCGTGGAGACTCCAGCAGGGGTCTTGCCCATCATGGCTTTAGCCTCGTGACCGAAGGCGATTACCTCCAGCTGGCCCCCTCTTTTTTTCTTCCTGACCGCCACTGCGGATGGTTCATCTATGACTATCCCCTTGCCACACTGATACACCACCACGTTGGATGTGCCCAGATCGATCCCTACATCGTTTCCCAGAAAACCTGAAAAGAACCCCACCTGTTTGTTCCTCCTCTTGTGTTCGCTATCACGATGTCACGACGGAGAT
>JAQUTB010000183.1 GCA_028709985.1 Dethiosulfovibrio sp. | reverse complement strand
CTCGGAGTTTTCGTCACATTTTTCGGGCAGCTGAACCATGATAAACCTCCGATTGCCACCGTCCTCGGCGTTCAACTGCATAACGGCATGGGCGGTGGTGGCGGAGCCGGAGAAGAAGTCGAGGATGATGTCACAACTAGTCGACCCGCATTTTATTATCTTTGATAAATATGGTATTGGCTTTACAGTATCAAAAACTTGCTGTCCCAAAAGGCTCTTTATTTCATCAGCAGCATTAGCTGCATTTGATGCATCAAGCCATATTGTTTCAGGAATATCTCCCTTATAATCAGAAAGAAAAAATTTTCTATAAACTTTATCTCCATTAAATACTAACTTGTCATCTTCATCCAATATCTTCATGGTATCTTTACCTACAAGCCAACTTCGCTCTTTAAAAGTCAGACCTTGCTTAGATTTAAATTCATAGACTGAGCCCCCTTGTATTCCACGAGCCCAAACACCTAAAAGTCGATAATCTCCTCTGGGATCAGAGTCTGGATTTCTATAAGCCTTTCTAGTTTCCGTAGGCATATTCAAACGCCCAATCCTAAGCGAGATAGATGACTTAGCATAAACAAGGAGATATTCATGGTTCCTGCTAAAAAACCTTGCCGAGTTGTCCTTACCACGTTTTCTAGCCCAAACTATAGTCGATATAAAATTATTAGCGTCAAAAACCTCATCACAAACTCTTCTGGCATTATGTACCTCATTATCATCAATACTGATAAAAATAACCCCATCATCGGTAAGCAGATCCCTGGCGACCTTAAGCCTTGGGTACATCATGTTGAGCCAGTTGGCGTGGTAGCGGTTGGTGGATTTTAGGTTCTTCTGAAGCCTTTCGCCATCCTCGGAGATCAGGCCCTCGGCTATGTCGCTCTCCTTGGCGTTCATCTTGAAGTTATCGTTGTAGACGAAGTCGTTTCCCGTGTTGTAGGGAGGGTCTATGTATATCATCTTGACGGAGCCGTAGTAGTTCTGTCTGAGGAGCTTCAGGACCTCCAGGTTGTCCCCCTCTATGTAGAGGTTCTGGGTGGTGTCGGGGTTTTTGCTGTCCTCCTCGATGTAGTTCAAGGTCCTGTCTAGTACCTTTTCCTGGGCTTTCCTCTTGGCGTTCTGCTTGCCCGACCAGGTGAGTTCGTACTTTTCGCCGCCTACCTCCTCGAACTGTCCAAGTTCCTCCTTTAACGCATCAAAGTCGACCTGGCCGTCTTTGATCACCGAGGGAAACAGCTCCGACAGGGCTTTGAGGTTGTCGTTTGTGAAATCGTTTATATCCTGAGGCACTTTTTTGTATTCCATTTTTATCGTTACCACCTTTAGAGGTTTATCAGTTTATCCAGGCCGGTTATGGCCTCTTTGATCCGTCTGTTGAGCTCCATCTTTTCCTGTGCTGTGACGGCTTTTTTCAGCTTTTCCCTGCTCTCCACCGAGGCCTTCAGCAGTAGGTGAAGCTCTTTCACCCTGTCCTGGCTGTACCATAGGGGAGAGGACAGAAAATCCATGGCCTTCGAGTGGGCCTTTTGATAGGTCAGGATATAGGCCTTCAGGTACATCTCCAGGTAGAAGGAGACCTTATCGGAGATGTTCTCTATATTGCCGTAGGAGACGGTCTCGATAAAAAGCTCCCTCTCCCTATCCGGCAGGACCGTCTGAAAGGGATCGGTCATAAAGCTGTCGGTGACCACTATCTCGGTCAGGTCGTTTTTGTTCAGCCTTTTGAGGGCAAAGGAGTAGACCTCCCGTCCTCCGTCGTGGAGCCGAAGGACCGAGGGGGGCTTTATGATCTCCTGATAGGTTTTCGCCAGGAAGGAGGCTTTTTTCAGGTCCACTATCTCGATATCGTAAAACTGGATTATCCGGTAATTGTAGGTATCGTTCAAAACCGACGGTATCCTCTCCCCCTCTATCTGATACAGAAGGGTGGCCTTTTTTAGGCAGTCCCTTATCCTCTTTTTGGTGGCAGCGTTGAGGTTTTGGGGTATGAAGTCCTTTAGGGCGATCCTTTTCGACTTTCTGTATTCCTCCGGTATGGCGAACATCACTCCACCACCAGAAAGGACACCAGCTCGAAGTCGTCGGCGGTTTCGTCGGCGAAAGAGTTGTTGAAGCCGCTGAAGTCGAATATAGAGGTGGTGGCTTTTTCCTCTTCCGCCCCTTTGATGGACGATACCGCCTTGTTCAGGAGGTCGGAGTAGAGGGCCATATCGGAGGTTCCTTTCGTCCTGGCAAAGAAGGAATCGAAAAGCTCCCCGACAGGCTCCTTTTTGCCGTAGCATAGCTTTCTAAAGAGCTTTACTGTCTCCCTGGTCCTGCTGTTTCCGTAGAGGACTTTTCCGTCGTTGTCTATGTATATGAGGTAGTAGGGATAGAGGGAGCTGTCAGAGTTGGGCTTGACCTCCTGGTTGCGGTGGTTGAAGCAGAACAGGACCCCCTTTTCCTCCCCTCCTGTGACGGAGAAGAGACCTCTTGGAACTTTTTTCGTCTCCGGAACTTTCTTAACGTACTGGGAAAGCTCGTAGAGATAGTCGTTCATGTTCAGGTCGGTCAGGGAGAGGTTTTCCTTGGCGTCCTCTATGTCTATAACCTCGTTTTTGAGCCGTTCGAGCTGCCTTTTTCTGAAGTTGAAATCGTTCATGTCGGGGCTCAGGAAGTCCTCGTCTCCGGTGGAGGCTATGTTGAGGGTGGTCATTTTGCCCTTTACACGTTGCTCCAGGCCCAGATAGTCGTTGAGCTCCATGTTGGGGAAAAAGTTTATCATCTGGATCCTCTCGTTTACGCTACCGATACGGTCTATCCGGCCAAATCTCTGGATCAGGGACACCGGGTTCCACTGGATATCGAAGTTTATTACAGTGTCGCAGTCCTGAAGGTTTTGGCCCTCAGAGATACAGTCGGTGCCTATAAGCAGGTCTATCTGATACTCCTGAGGGATCTCTTTTTTCATCTTGGACTGAGGCGAAAAGGCACAGAGGATGGAGTTAAACTCCCTGTGTATCCTTTTGTTGTTGGTCTTGACGTCCTTTCCTGTTACACAGGCGGTATGTATGCCCATATCTAGAAGCTCCTGAGCCAGGTTGGAATAGATGTAGTTCGCCGTGTCGGAGAAGGCGGTAAAGACCATTATTTTGCGGTTTCCCCTGTTGTAGGGGGTGAGTTTTATCTTGTCCACCACGATATCCCGGAGGACCTTCATTTTGTTGTCTCTGTCGTGGTTAAGCACAAGCTCGGCATCCCTGTAGACGCTATCGATGATCATTCTGTCGCTGTGCAGATCATGGAGGAAGTCGGCGACGTTTAGGTGTTGAACCTTTATCTCGTATTTGCCCTCCAGGTAAGGGTCTTCCGAGTATTCTTCGTCCTCAACCTCCATGGCCTCCTCGATCTGGCCTCCTCCCTCAAGGACTTTGATCGTTCCGTCGATCTTCTCTATCAGCCGTCGCAAGGTCTCTTTGAAGGAGAACACCGAGCTTTCCAGTCGTTTGAACAGGTTGAAGCGATGGAGAACGACCATGCCTTTGGACTGCCTCTGAAAGTCCATGTTGCCGCCCCGTTTGCCCTTCAGGCTATATTTATCCATGTAGAAAAACTGATACTGGCTTTTGATGTACCTGGTGGGGGTGTAAACCGATAGGTTCAGGACCTCCAGAAGCTCGTTGGCGTCCTCGAAGCTGAGCAGTTCGCCCTGGGCGTCTATCTCGGGATAGTAGGTTTCGGGCCTGTTTTTCTCGGGAAACTTCCCTACGCTGTCGTCGCCGTAATAGCCGGTGATGTGTTTTCTGCTCCTTGATATGGTCATCATCTCAAGCAGCCTGTAGAACTCCGACGGCAGCCTGTCCAGCAGGTCGTTTTTGTCGTGACAGGGCATTTCCTCCCACTTGTTTATGACCGTTGAGGACTTTCTGAGAAGGTTGTCTATGCTGGCTATGCCGTGTTCTTCGAAGGCGGAGTCTTTATCCCCGGTGATTATGCTGATCTGGTTTTTAAGATCCACAAGGCTGTTGTTGACCGGGGTGGCGGAGAGCATGAGGACTTTGGTGTTGTTGTTCCCCTTTTTTATGACCTCCTGTAGGAGCCTGGCGTAGCGGGTCATTATGAGACGATCTCCCTCGTCGTATCGGTCTTTACGATTTCTGAAGTTGTGGGATTCGTCTATCACCACCAGGTCGTATATCCCCCAGTTGAACCGCTCTAGGTCCTGGCCCGACCTGGACATTCCTTTATATCTGGATAGGTCGGTGTGGAACATGATCTTATAGTTGAAGGTCTCGGTCAAAAAGCTGTCTTTGTATGTTCCCCTGAAGGAGTTCCAGTTGTCGTAGAGTTTTGCCGGGGTCAGGACGAGGACGTTGTCCATCTTGATCTCAAAATACTTTATGACCGCTAGGGCCTCGAAGGTCTTGCCCAGTCCTACCGAATCGGCGATGATACATCCTCCGTATTTGGTCAGTTTCTGGATCGCCGAGACTACGCAGTCTTTCTGAAAGTCGTAAAGGGCGTTCCAGATCTCCGTCTTTTTAAACCTATCGCTGTCTCGCTCAAACCTCTCCAGACCGCTATCTATCTGGTGTCCAAAAAGCTCGTTCAAGGTAAAATAATAGATAAATTCCGGTGAATGTTTTTCGTAGACGAACTCCAGGCTCTCGAGCAGTTTTTCCCTGTAGTCCGACGATACTTTTTCGTCGTACCATATGCGACGGTA
>JAQUTB010000182.1 GCA_028709985.1 Dethiosulfovibrio sp. | reverse complement strand
AGATAGAGGCTTAGGACACTATTTTCTAAGGCATATAGAGAGGACCAGGGTAATAGTCCATGTATTGGAGCTCAGCGTTGGCTCTATCGGCTCCGTTTTGGGACAGTGGAGGACCGTGCTGGACGAATTTAGGGCTTATAACGCAGATCTTCTTGAGCGTCCCTATATGGTCGTAGGGAACAAGATAGATCTTAAGCCCCCCAAATCTCTCGTAGATTCCTTTGAGGAACACTTCAAGTCAGAGGGCATACCCTACATTATAACGAGCGCCGTATCCGGTGAGGGAATAGAGTCTTTCATGAGTTTCCTGGTCAAGGTGTGCAGGGAACATCCACGGCCAGTAGGAGTAACCAGACTCTACGCCACGATCTCCTCCGAGGACGAGGTTCAGCTTCAGGGAAGGAAGAGCAGAAAGGAAAAGGCCCAGATCGTCAAGCTTCACGAGGCTGGCTGTTTCAGGGTTATTCACTCAAGACTGGAGGAAGCTGTTTCACGGTACGACTTTAACCAAGAGGAAGCTGTGGTCAGATTCATGCGCATCATGAGAGAATACAGAATAGAGGAGTTGCTTGAGGCCAGTGGAGCGGAAGAGGGCGATACTGTGTATATAGGCGATGTCGTATTCGAATTCCAGCCGGAAAAGGCTTACTGAGGATGAAGCCCAAACTGTTGCCCGAAAGATAGGGGTAATGGGCGGGACCTTTGATCCTATTCACCACGGACACCTTGTCGCGGCGGAGGAGGCTTTGTTTGCCTTAGGGTTAGAGAGAGTTATCTTTATACCCACAGGAGACTCTTTTCATAAAACTCAACATCGAGTATCCTCCCCTGAGGACAGGTACATGATGACCAGCCTTGCCACATTGGAAAACGACAACTTCCGCGTCTCCAGGATAGAAATAGATAGGCACGAACCGAGCTATACTGTGGATACCCTGAGGGAAATGCGTCACTGGTTTCCCGTAGGTGAGGTGGCGTTTTACTTTATCACCGGCATTGACGCGGTATCTACAATGATGAGTTGGCATGAACACGATAGTCTGCCCGAGCTTTGTTCCATAGTCGCTGTAAGCAGACCTGGTTACGGAAAAGAGGGATTTGAGTTTATCAGGTCTTTCCCCGATTCCTTTAGAAAGGCGGTTGTTCCTCTCAGCATTCCCTCTCTATCTATCTCGAGCACCGAAATAAGGAAAAGAGTGAAAGAGGGAAAAAATATCAGGTATCTAGTGCCACCGTTGGTGGAGCAATACATAAGAAAAAAGGGACTATATCGGGAAGCTCGAACTTAAAAAACATCAAAGAGGTGAGCCCGATGGTAAAAAAGACGAAAATCGTTTTTCTCTTGTTGGTCGCAACGGTATCAATGGCCGCTGGAGGAGCTTGGAGGATTCGTTCTCTGGTAACTCCCGATGCAGGAGATATAAAGCAAACCGTTCAGTTTGACGAAAAGACCGGAAACGTGAACTTACTTGTCATCGGACTTGACGATGTAGAAGGGGTTAACCGATCCGATACTCTTGCGTTCGTGACTATAGACATAGACAACAAGACCATCAAGGCCATGTCCATACCGAGGGATACCAGAACGACTATAAGGGGAAGGGGAACTCAGAAGATAAATCACGCCTTTGCCTACGGTGGGGTCGATCTGGTCAAGGAGACAGTGGTAAATCTCATAGGTATGCCCATACACTATTACATGGTTATAAACTACAACAACTTCCCTGAGATAGTTGATACCCTTGGTGGAGTGGATATAGACGTCCCCAAAAACCTAAAATATCAGGATAAGGCGGGGGGGCTCTACATCGATATAAAAAAAGGTTGGCGTCACCTCAACGGCAAGACCGCTTTGGAGTTCGTCCGTTTTAGACACGACGCTCTTGGGGATATAGGAAGGATACAGAGGCAACAGCAGTTCCTCAAGGCATTGCTCAAAAGGATCTACGATCCAGCGAACATGAGCAGGCTTACGGACATAACGAAAGAGCTTCTATCGGTCATAAAAAGCGATATCCCCATAACTCAGGGGATACAGCTGGCGTCCTACTTGAAGGATATATCGCCCCAGAACGTGTTCTTCCTGACGATGCCGGGAAAACCGGCGATGATAGGGGGAGGAAGCTACTGGTCTCCTGATTTAGCGGCAACCTCGACCTTGCTGACCTCTCCTCTGAGTTACGATCCCGAGATGGGAGTCTCCGGCGATCTGTCAAACGATCAAAAAAGAGAGGAGCTTGAGTCCTTCTCTCATCTGATCGTAAAGCCCATAGCTATCCTCAACGGAGCGGGTACTTCTGGCTTAGGGCGTCTAGCTTCCTCTAAGATGGAGAGACTGGGAATTGAGGTAGCCTACACGGGAAACGCTAAGCACTTCGATTATCATTACAGCACTATCGGTTATAGCCCCGGAGAGGGTAATAGGGAAATCGCGCTGGCCCTTGCTGAAATGTGCCGAATATCGGTAAACCTCGTAAAAGAGGATAGGTCCACCACCTACGCCGCGGTACTTATCCTAGGCAAGGACAAGGATAAAGTTATAGAGGCACTTGATAGATAGGGAGGGTATGAGAGCATGGAATACAGCAAGACAGCTGAGGCTATCGCTGAAGCGATAGCCTCTAAAAGAGGCCAAGACGTGGTGCTGGTCGACGTTAGGGAAGCATCCAGCGTTGCATCGGAGTTTGTAGTCGTCACGGCGAACTCTGACGTACACATGGGAACTCTTTGTAACGAGGCAGAGGACGCTCTGGATAAGCTTGGGGTATCCTACACCAGGGAAGGACAGAACAGCTCTATGTGGAGGCTTATAGATGCCGGTGACGTTCTGGTCCACGTTTTTAGCTCCAAAGGAAGAGAGTTCTACAACCTTGATAGGATATGGGGAGATAGGCCAGCTAAGAGGCTTGAGAATATAGATTGATGTTTAAAAGCGGAGGCTTGTCTGCCCTCCGCTTTTTTGTTTTACATCATGTCCTATAATGTATCTTATGTTGCTTTATGGGCGATCGACGATCAAAAACAGGCTGGATTGGTCTATCTCAATCAGTTTATAAGGACATCCAATTTTATTCGCCATATCGATAAGGTCGTTCTCGCTGTAGGTGGTTGCCCTGAATCCGTCGACGCAGACGATGTTCCCGTCCTTTGTCAATTCCTCGTCCAATTGTCCTAGGAGCCCTTTATTTGCCTGTTCTTTGAACCAAGCAACTCTGTCGTCCCAAAACTTAGAGCTATAGGTGCTAAAGTAGGCCTTACCTCCCGAAAGCAACTTTTGCAGGCACTGCTCCATTAGAACAAAAGGAGATCCTGAAGATATGGCAGAAAGTCCGTTTTGCAAGCACAATACGGCGTCAAAGTTGCTGGGCAAGTCCATATTCATGGCGTCCATCTGTATCACACGGCAGTTGGCATTATCGGACAGATAGCTTTTAGCCAGCTCTACTGATTCAGCGGATAGGTCGATACCGGTTATAGTCTCCACGCAAGGAGCTAATTCCTTCATTATCCTTCCGTATCCGCAGCCCAACTCCAGTACGTTTTTTTTGCCCTTTATGCTATCTCTTACGAAGTCTATCTCGCTTTTTAGATACTGAGAGACCCTAGGCAGATCGGTGTCGTATACTTGAACCAATGAATTAGCTCCAAGTTTTTCGCTGTAATAATTGCCCATGTCGTTACCTCCTAAAATATTATAGGTTTAGGGATAGATATACATTGTCCATTTCGTCCTGGGTTATGCCTATATACCTTAAGGTTACACCTGGGGATGAATGGTTGAGCAACTTCTGTATCATCGATATGTCGTATCCACTCTGATAGGCGTGATAAGCGAAGGTCTTTCTAAGGGTATGAGTCCCTATCCTGTCGTCTATTCCTACGACCCTTGCGGCCTCGTTCAATATCCTGTAGGCTTGAATTCTGGATATAGCTCCGTTTCCTTTTCTGGAGGGAAAGAGAGGGAGGGCTCTGTCCGCCTCGTCGCTACAGTCGCACCCCCTGGCCCTTATGTATTCCTTGAGGGCTTTCTTAGCGGTCTCGCCCAACGGGAAATCCTTGATCTTCCCGGTTTTGCTTTCCTTGATAGTTATCCTGTCCGATACGACGGCGGACCTCTTCCCCTTCAACGTGACGTCACCTATCGTAAGGGTAAGAAGGTCGGATATTCGAAGTCCAGAGTTTATCCCAAGGGTGAATAGGACGTAATCCCTGGTGTTGCCGGCTCTGAGCAGCTTTTTTATGCCGTCTATCTTTGATTTATCCCTTATTGGCTGAACGAACTCCATTGGATATCCTCCTTTTTCTGGAAGATCGTAAGTAACATATCGATTTATAGGTGCATGTTATGTTGCTTTTGAGGTCAAGGTCACATTTTCTTACTTATCCACATATCGCCATGCAAACACGGGCTTTGTTCCTAATGTTTGAATGTAACACAATGCAATTGAGATACATCCATTTTTGAGCCCTATATCGGCGATTTTAGGGCCTCTCAAAACGCCCTATAAGGCCCCATCTTTTTTAAAGAGGACCTCCAGTACCTTCTTTTGGGGATAAAAAAAGAGCTGATTCCTCATCAGGGAACCAGCTCCACACATCACGTAAAGTTTGGCGGAAGCGTGTGAGAATCGAACTCACCGGAGACGGCCAAAACCGCCCCCCGCGCGGGTTTGAAGCCCGGGGCGCCCACCAGGACACATTCGCTTCCACGCGAAAC
>JAQUTB010000181.1 GCA_028709985.1 Dethiosulfovibrio sp. | reverse complement strand
CATCGACCAAAAGAGCACCGGCAGAACCTCATCCACAGGTTGACCGACAGGAAGCCTCTCGGACAGCAATTTACACCATCCTAGCGAGGTCCTGAGTTGGTCTATTTTTGATCTTAAGCCCCAAAAATCCCTTTTCACCTCAACCTCTCTGAGATAATCCCTGGATCTGCTTCTGTATAGGGAGAACTCACCCCATACCATAGGTTCGGTGCTTCCACCGAGACGGACCTTGCCTCTGCCGCCTCCAGGGAGAGATATCCAGGTTGGCCCCCTCTCCCTCAGGAGACATAGGAGGGTTATGTCCCCTTCGGGGGAAAGGTTCCTCCGGAGGATAACCCCCGTAGCTCTATGAAGGCCCTGTCTTTCTGATATCAACCTCTATAACCGAGGCGGCGAAGCTCGGACTCGGAGTTTCGCCAGTCCTTTTTGACCTTTATCCATAGGTCAAGATAGACCTTTCCGTCCAAAAACGCCTCTAAAGCCCTTCTGGCACAAATGCCTATTTCCTTGATCTTTTCGCCCTTCGCCCCCAGGAGAATCAGCTTTTGCCCCTTCCTCTCCACCAGGATAACCGCGCTTATATAGGTATCCTCTCTTTCGGGATACTCATCGGGAGATTTATACTCCATTATCTCCACGGCTACACTGTGAGGGACTTCTTGATCGGCTAGATGAAGAACCTGCTCCCTTATTATCTCGGAGGCCAAAAAACGGGATGATCTGTCTATCACTATGTCGTCCATGTAGAGAGGAGGCCCCTCAGGAAGACGGGACAGGATCAAGTCGACCAAATCCTCAAGGTTGACCGCTTCTTTTGCGGATACCGGTATGGCCTCGGATGGATCTAGGGCTCTGCGATAGCTCTCCAAAAGAGGCAATAGCTTGGCCCTTTTGGTTCCAAGAAGGTCCACCTTGTTCACCAGCAGTATCACCGGCGTAGTTACCTTTTTTAGGACCTCCAATATGTGGCGATCCTGTCCGGTTATACCCTCATCGTCAGCACAGACGACGTAAAGCACCAGGTCAGCCTCGTCCATCGCCTCCAACGCCTGATCGACGATAGCCTCACCGAGCCTATGTTGTGGCCTGTGAATACCTGGGGTATCGGTGAAGACGATCTGGCCGCCTTCCGTCTCGAGGATACATCTGATTCTGTCCCTTGTGGTCTGTGGCTTTGGGGATACTATGGTCGCCTTACAACGTAGCAGGGCGTTTATCAAGGAGGATTTTCCGACGTTCGGCCGCCCTACAACGGCGACGACGCCGGACCGATATCCAAGATCTTCTCCTTCAGTCATCGCAAAAATCCCCCTCTCCCGATATTTTTCTAAGCTCTACCTCTACGACCCTGTGGTCTGTGACATCGATAATGGAGAACTCCCAAGGACCGTAGGCAACAATACTTCCAGTAGCTGGGAAATCCCCCGATAGATCGGTCACAAAACCACCTACAGACTCAACGTCCTCCGATTCAAAGGGAAATTTAAGGGCTTCGCTGAGGTCCTCCAGATCCATGCTTCCCTGCACCCTGTAGGTGTCCTCGTCGATTTTCTCTATCAGGGGAAGTTCGTGGTCATATTCATCCTGGATCTCCCCAACTATCTCCTCCAGTAGGTCCTCAAGGGTTATTATCCCAGATGTACCACCGTATTCGTCTACGACGACGGCCATGTGGACCCTTCTGCTCTTCATGATGTTGAAGAGGTCGGGAACCTTCATCGTCTCCGGCACAAACAGGGCATCCCTCTTTAGATCTGCGACCTTGACGTCGGTATCGCCAGAATAGAGTCTGCTGATCAGGTCCTTTATGTACAGTATCCCTATGATATTGTCGAAGCTATCCTGGTAGATCGGTATTCGAGAGTGACCATAATCGTCCAGTATGGGCTGTAAGTCTTTGACCTTTATCTCGCTATCCACGACGTTTATGTCTATTCTTGGGACCATAACCTCTGAAACTCTGGTGTCCTCGAATGATATTATGCCGTGTATCATCCTGCGTTCCGCTTCCTCAATGGCACCTGAGGCCTCTCCTATGGACACGACCTGTTCTATTTCCTCCCTGGTCACGAAGGATGACTGGAGAGAAAGATCAACCTTCGTTATACGACCTATAAACGACACAATCCCTCCGATAATCCACACGAATGGAGCCAGAAGGAAGTTAGCTGTTCTTATCATATGGAGAGTCACAAACAAAGTTCTCTCGCTTCTCACGAGGGCAAAGCTTTTGGGAAGTATCTCGCCGAAGACGACTATCAACAGGGTCATCACGGCGACGGTCAGGAATACACCGTATTGACTGAAAACCGTCACAGCCAGAGTGGTAGCCATGGAGCTTGCAGCTATGTTGACCAGGTTGTTCGCTATCAGTATCGTGGTCAAGGCCTTTTGCCTGTCCTTCAACAGCCACTGAAATACGCCCTTGAACGAGCTGCTTTGCTCCTCAAGAGCCATCAGCTTGGCTCGGCTACTGGCGGTGATGGCCGTCTCGCTACCACTAAAAAGGGCGGAAGCAACCAAAAGCCCTACAACGATCAGTAAGTTATCCATGACAGTACTCAAAACCAGATCAACCCTCCTGTTCCTCTGGGAAGGTAGACGCCAAGTTAGCCAAAATACGGTCCCTGAAACGCTCCTGTATATCCCACATTTCCAATCGCCTTTCCTCCTCATCGTGGTCGTAACCTACAAGGTGAAGGACGCTGTGGACGACCATCAACGCCATCTCCGAGTCGAGCGTCACACCGTGATCGAGGGCGTTTTTCTCGACCACCGAAGAACATATTATGACGTCGCCCAACGACACATCAGGCCAATCAGGGGGACAAGAAACACCCTCCTCCTCCCAGCAGGGGAGGGAGAGCACGTCCGTAGCAGAGTCGCAGTTACGATAATCCCTGTTCAAATCTCTGATATCGGCCTCTCCGACCACTGAGATGGAGATTGAGACCGAGTCTTTGTCCCGCCAGTCTGGCCAGACCTCATCTAGCATGGCGGAGAGGCAAGGGACCAAGACACCCTCCCTCAGGAGGGTAAACGGTCGGGGCTCACCTTCATCGCCGGATATAGATATATCCAGTTTCATCAGACATTTCATTCCTTTCCGGCCTTAGCCGCTTTATTTTCTCCTATTGGAGCTATGTTTCTGGTGTGATACATCGATTTTAGGTTTTGGACCATAGCGGACCTTATAGTAGCCAGATCCCTCATCGTAAATCCGGTATCGTCAAGCTGGCCCGCGTTCATCTTTGAAGCCGTGACAGAATCGACGATCTGCTGTATATCGACTATGCTTTTTATGTTTTCCCTCTCTGCCCTGATCGCTGCCTCTATGGAATCAGCTAGCATGACGACGCCTGTTTCCCTGCTCTTAGGCCTAGGACCTGGATAGGTGAATTGGCTCTCAGATGGATCCAATCCCTCTTTTTTTGCTTTTTTATAGAAATACCCCAAGAAGGTAGTCCCATGGTGTTCGGATATAAAATGGCATATCCTCTCGGGGAGGTGGTTCTCCTGGGCAAGCTCCAGGCCTTCCCTAACGTGGGATATTATAACCAACGAGGACATCACGGGCGAGAGATCATCGTGGGCGTTCTTCGCACCAAATTGGTTTTCGACGAAAAAGTGGGGTCTCTTTAACTTGCCTATATCGTGAAAAAAAGCTCCCGCCTTCACCAGCTTGGAGTTCAGCCCCAATGCGTCGGCAGCCCCCTCCGCCAGGATAGCCACCATCTGAGAATGGTGATACGTCCCAGGGGCCTCTATCTGAAGCCTCTTCTGGAGGGGATGATCCGGCTGACAGAGCTCCAATAGCCTAAGAGGGGACAATATATCGAACAGGACTTCGGCGACCGGCAAAACCAACATAGCGAGAGATCCTATGGCGATCGACCACAGAAGGGCCTGAGACGCCAGGATCACCCCACATGAGCCGGAGAAAAACCACCGGACAAGCAATGACACCGTCCCAAGGATGAGGCCGATGAACACCATGCCCCACCAAAGCCTCGACCGGGAATCGATCCTTTTGAAGAGCAGATCGCCTAGAGCCGAGGCCATTACCCCTACGGACAGAATTTCGCAAAGGGCAAGAGGCCCTAATCCGCCAAAAACCAGGCATACTACGACGGTGCCGGCCATGACGCAGTTTCTAGCCCTTCTAAGGGGTAAAGTAACATAGGCCATCCCTGCCATAGATACAACACCTAAAGAGGGTAAGCCTCTCAGCGCAGAGAAGTAGGAGGAGAGAAGCCCTACAAAGAACAGAAAAGCCAAATAACCGGATTTTCTCGAATCCCAGCCCAGTATGACGTTTCGCCTAGCCCACAGGAAAACGGGGGGGATCAACAGCAGGACCACTGCCATAGATCTAACGGGGAAACTGCCCTGAGGATATCCCTGGCGCCTAAGTAGCTCGGCTATATGGGGGGTTATGACGGTCCCTTTCATAACTATGACGTCCCCTGCTTTTATCTCTTTCGGGATTCCCCAGACCGCGTCGGCGACTATCGACCTGAGTCGATCGGTCATTCCGTCGTCCGATCCTACCACCGGTATCATAACGCTGGACATTATCTGGACCGCTAGGTTTCCCTCCCCGGTGGACAGGTCGTAAGGGATAAGGCTGTTCCAGAGCATGTCCTCAGTGACTCCCATGAAAGAATCTCCGTAATCCCCCGACTTTAAGAGGGCTAATCCCACCGACGATATAGCGTTCAAT
>JAQUTB010000180.1 GCA_028709985.1 Dethiosulfovibrio sp. | reverse complement strand
TGTCTGCCGGACACCTCCGGTAGCCAACCCCAAGGTCCTCCATCGATACGGCACAGGACCAGAGACCTTCTTCCGTAGGAAGCCCATATACCCAGCGGAGATGTTGCCTCTTTATCCTCCTTCTGGGTCGGACCGGGTGTTATATTGCCTGAGAACAGGGGGGGATTCCCAGCAAGAGGGGAGCTGCCCTCCGAGGCTATTATCATCCATTGGGTCATGGACCACATAGAGGCCATCTCGGGGGATACACCGTGCCTGAGAGGGACTATCTGAAAACCTCCTATGACCCCATAGGGGGAGGTCGATACGTCTATTACCCCTGAGTGATTGGCCCTTACCCTGCCGGTGGACTGATAGAGGGTTCCCTCGAACCTGCCGGTCCCGCCTATAGGCCTTATCACCCTGCCTATAACAGAGGGGCCCGACTTGTCTCTCAGTATGACCCTGCCTCCGGGCCTGTTCTCTATGTCCACCATGGTCGGGATCTTACTCGAATCGACCTCTATCAAAAACGTGTCTCCATGGGAGAGCGGAACCTCTGTGGTCAGTTCGCTTAAGCCTCCGTCGGATTTTCTGATCAGCACCTTGCTCCCTACGGGAGGAGCCCAGGCCCCAAAAAGTCCAAGGCCACCTTTGCCTTTAAGCACTATGGCGGTCCCAGGGGTCGCAGCCGGGGCCACAGTGTCGGACGGTATCACGCTTATGGTCCGGCCCTTTCCCCCCTCCACGGAAAGCAGTATATGGAGAGCGTTGACCGCTGATGCGCATACATGCCCTGGTTTTCCCCAGGCGCTGGCGGTGTAGGCGGGATATCTGGACGATTTAGGCAGGGATATTACAGTGCCCAGCGGATAGGCCAAATCGTCCATAACCGCTATCGCCTCTTTTCCCTCCTCAAGGGGTATCTCTATGGACCATCTCATATCGCATTGTCCTACCGAGGGAGACAATGTTAGTGTAATTAATAAAAGTGCAAGATACATTTTTGTCAAGTCAACATCCTCCTCTGTGTTAAATCTACAACATATCAGGAAAAAACCATATAGACCAAATATTGCCGACGAGGTGGTACAGCGCCGATGGGGCTACAGATCGGTGGCGATATCTTAACACCCCCATTATCAGGCCAGGGAAGAAGGTCGCTAGTCTGAGCCAATGGACCTTTATGAACAGGTGGGCCAGGGAGAACAGTAAAGAAGTGATGAGTATCGAAAGCACGGGATTCCAGGCTTTTGTGGTCAGTGTCTGAATCCAACCTCTGAAGAAAACCTCCTCGACCACCGCCGCTACCGATCCTGCGGCCATAAGTGGAAGGATGGATGAATAGGGCATGCTGCGGGGTAATGCCCCTCCAGGCCAGTGCAGTGCGATCAACGTAAGAGGTAAAAGGGTAGCAGCGAGACAGATGGATGCCTCCGTTATCGATCTTTTAGATAGGGTCCATCTCAGGCCGTAAACCTCTATCGGTTCTTTCCTGATATAACACCAAAGGTATGGCCCGTACAGCATAAAAGCTGCCAGTATAAGGGCCATCATCTCTTGGTCCTTTTCAAAGTGAAAAAGATCATGATGAATATGGTGGCGGGAACGAGGGGAGCCAGGGCTATCCAGCTGGACGTCCATATGTATATTGACGTGGCCGAGAGGATTATCATGAAGAACATGGTCGACCAAAAAAGCCGAGCCCAGATTGGCCTATCGCTTCTAGCGGACGACAGTCCCAGGATAGTTAGCCCTACCGACGTTATGGACAAGAGTACGATCATCGCTAATGACGGATTTTGTATGTCAAAGTTATACATAGATACCACCTCTGAAAAAACATCTGCCTTGACAGCCAAGGCCGCCATGGTAGTATAGTACCGCTCTTTTTTCGACTTAGCAGGAGCGCCTAGCCGCTGTCAGTATAGCAGAACGGAGAGGATAATCCATATAGGTTTGATATCGTGTCTCGCCGTTTTGTGGGATACGTTAACTATACTTTAGAAAGCGATGGTGGCTATGGAAAAAGACGGCCGTTCCATAGGTATACTGGTCCTCGCCGCTGGCAAGGGAACCAGAATGAAAAGCGATTCTCCAAAGGTCATGCAGCCCATAATGGAGAAGCCTATGTTGTACTATGTACTCAAGTCCCTCTCCTCTATCGGGGATATTGCCGTTGTGATCGGCCACGGTGGCGAGGAGGTCAGGTCTTACCTCTCTGAATTTTGGCCCGGCGTAGACACGGTCTGGCAGAGGGAGCAGCTCGGCACAGGCCACGCTGTTATGGAGGCTCGAGACTGGATATCCCGTTTCGATAGGGTCCTGGTAGTAAACGGCGATATGCCCTTGATGACGGAGAATGTGCTCTCATCTTTGATGGACCTCCATAAAGGAGGATGTTCCTTCCTCACCATGATCCTCGAGGACCCACATGGGTATGGCAGGATCGTTCGAGATCCTATCGTCAAAATAGTGGAGCAAAAGGACTGCCTCCCGGATCAGAGCGAGATAAAAGAGGTCAACGCCGGGGTTTACCTTATGGACGTGGTTCCCCTTCTGAGCTGTCTGGATCGCTTAAACAGAAACAACGCTCAGGGAGAGTACTATCTGGTGGACGTTATAGAGTCTTTTCAGGGTTCGGGCCTAACCTCTCTACCTGTGGTGGTCGATGACTCGGACACCATGTTGGGGGTCAACGATCCGTCCGGTCTAGCTAAGGCTGGCACTATTTTAAGGGATAGATATGTCGCTCGTTGGATGTCCTCCGGCGTCAAATTTATAGACCCCCTTTCCGTCTGGGTTGGCCCGGAGGTTACGTTCGAGGGCGAGGCTATAGTGTACCCTGGCGTTCAGATATGGGGTAATACGTCCATCGGCGTAAAATCGACGATAGGAAGTTTTTCGACCCTTAGAAACGCTGTCCTGGAGGAATCGGTCACCCTTAACGGCTACTGCTTTATAGAGGACTCAATCCTGAAGAGAGGGTCCAAAGCGGGACCTTTTTGCTATATCAGGGATAGATCCGTCCTGGACCAGGACGGATTTATCGGTAAGTTCGTGGAGGTTAAAAAAAGCCACGTGGGGAGGGGAAGCAAGGTCCCTCATCTATCCTATATGGGTGACGCCTCATTAGGGGAGGGCGTTAACATTGGGGCTGGAACGATAACCTGCAACTACGACGGGAAATCCAAACATCCTACGAAGATAGGGGACGGAGTGTTCGTGGGAAGTGATACCATGTTGGTGGCCCCTTTGACCCTTGGGGCTAGGTCCATGACCGGAGCTGGATCGGTCATAACGAAAGACGTTCCCGATGAGGCACTGGCGATAGGAAGGGCAAAACAGAGGAATATACTGGGGTGGAACGGTGACAGGAGTAAAAAATCGGAGGGTATAGATCATGACGACAAATAGCAGAAAAATAGTAGTTATGTCCGGTACGGCACACAAGGAGTTCGCCGAAAAGATCTGTGCCGAGCTCAAACTTCCCTTGGGAAGGGTTAACCACTTTAGATTCTCCGACGGTGAGATAGGCCTTTCCATAGAGGAGAGCGTGAGGGGGGCGGACGTATTTGTCGTGCAGCCGACCAGCAACCCCGTAAACGAAAACCTGATTGAGCTTTTGATAATGGTGGACGCGCTGAAGAGGGCCTCTGCCTATCGCATAAACCTGGTTATACCTTACTTTGGATACGCTAGACAGGACAGAAAGACCAAGCCGAGGGATCCCATATCCGCTAAACTGGTGGCAAACCTCCTTGAGAGCACCGGTGCCCACAGGGTTATCACCGCAGATCTCCACGCCGGTCAGATCCAGGGCTTTTTCGACATACCGGTTGACCACCTTATGGGAGTTCCCCTCCTGGCCTCCTACTTCAAGAAAAATCTGGCCAAGGAATTGGCCGATAAAGAGGTCATCGTGGTGGCTCCGGACGTCGGCGGAGTCGTCAGGGCCAGGAAGTTCGCGGTTATGCTGAACTCGGATCTTGCCATAGTGGACAAAAGACGGTCTCACGAGGTGGCAAACTACTGTGAGGTCATGGCGGTCATAGGCGATGTCAAGGGAGAAATAGCCATTCTGATAGATGATATAATTGACACCGCTGGGACCATAGTCAACGCGGCGAAAGCCCTGAAGGACAGGGGGGCCAAGAAGGTCTTCTGTTGCGCGACCCATGGGATACTTTCTGGGCCAGCGCTGGAGAGGCTGGACTCCGATTCGGTCGATGGTGTAATACTCACAGACAGCATAAAGTTGCCTGATGAGAGAAAGTTGGATAAAATTGTCCAGTTGTCCATAGCACCTCTTTTCGCCGAGGCCATCAGAAGGGTTCACAACGATAGTTCTGTCAGCAGTCTATTTGACTAGCTTAAGAAGATTTATAATAATTTGAGGAGGAGTATTTTATGGATTTTATCAAATTGAATATGGAAAAAAGAGAAGCTGTCGGAAAGGAGGCCTGTGGAAGGCTTCGTAGGTCCGGCTTTATCCCCGTCGTGCTCTACGGACCTGACTACAAGGAGGCCCTGTCCCTCCAGATAAAGACCGACGAGTTTATGCCCATCCTTAGAGGTAGCTATTTGAACACGATGAAGTTCGACGTGACCCTCCCTGGCGGCGCTAACGAGATGTGCATGATAAAGGACCTCACAAAGAATTTCGTCAACGACGAGGTACTTCACATAGACTTCTATCAGATGGTCAAGGGCCACAAGGTGACGGTCCGGGTCCCCATCGAGGTTATCGGCAAGGACGTCTGCGCTGGGGTCAAGGCTGGTGGAAAGTTCGCCCA
>JAQUTB010000179.1 GCA_028709985.1 Dethiosulfovibrio sp. | reverse complement strand
GTGCCTGAGGTTTGCTCCAGGTCTCCACCAGCCCGAGATCCACCAACAGTTTATCCAGTCTTTCTCTCTCTCTTTTCACCGCAAAAAGCCACCGCCTTATCTATAGTCATGCCACACAGCTCCCATTGATCCTCAATCGTGCCATGAGGCAGGAATAACCGATCGACCCCCATCTGTTGAACGACGGAAGATGCCCCTATCTCGTTGGCTCTGGCAGCGATAGCCTCTCCCACTCCCCCTGATAAATATCCATCCTCAGCGACGAGGATTCGATATCCTCCCAGCAGAAGAGGGTCTATCGTGTCCCAATCTAACGGGGCCACTGTCCTTAGGTCGACCAGACCAGGCGCGACAATCCCTCTCTTCACGGCCTCCTGTCTGGCCTTATATAGAAAATCGACGGTTTTTCCCACACCGATAAACAGGGCATCCTCCTGAGGTTGGTACAATACCTCCGCCCCCAATCCCAACGACTTTCCGCTTTTTTCGCGACACAGTGACTCCACGACCGATCCCCTCGGATACCTTATAGCGGTAGGCCCTGGCCTTTTCATGGCCTCATCTATCATGATTTTTAGATCCTCTAGGTCTCTGGGGGCCTGGAAAACCAGGTTCGGAATAGACCGACACCAGGTCATGTCAGCCAACCCTTGGTGGGTTTCTCCGTCCTCGCCTATCATCCCAGACCTGTCTATGGCTATCATGACCGGTAGGGACTGTAGGCAGACGTCGTGGCTGAGCTGATCCATCGCCCTCTGAAGGAAGGTGGAGTATATAAAGGCAACAGGCCTTAGCCCACCGGCCGCCATGCCGGCGGACAAAGTCATCATGTGCTCCTCCGCGATACCCACGTCAAAAAATCTGTCAGGGAAACGAGAGGCAAAATCGCCAAGAGCGGAGCCCTCTTTCATAGCCGGAGTCAGGGCTACTACTCTCGGGTCATACTCAGCCCTCTTCTCTATCTCACGGGCAAAGGCCTGGCTCCAGGATATAGCCTTGGGAGTCTTTCCTGCGTCCTTGGAGAAGGCCACACCTATGCCATGATACTTGCTGGGCTCGTTCTCCGCTGCCTCGACTCCCCTCCCCTTTTGGGTTATCAGGTGTATGACCACTGAGCGATTGAATCTCTTGGCCAGGCCGAATATTAGGTCCATCTCCTCTATGGAGTGACCGTCGAAAGGACCCCAGTAGTCTATATCGAGAGAGTCAAAAATGTTATCCGGCTTGACTAGGCTTTTTATCTGGTCCTTAGCGTTGCCCAGCAGATTCTCTATGGTCTCACCCTTAGGCAATCCCTTACAGCAGTCTTTTATGGCTTTTTTCAGCTTTTGATAGTACGGGTTCGCGCTCAAATGGGCAAAGTGGGTCGCGGCCCCACCAACCCTCGGGCTTATAGACATAGCGTTGTCGTTCAATATATAGATGACCTTAGTGTCGGTCTCCTTCAGGTGGTTCAGGGCCTCAAAGGCCATGCCGTTTATTATCGATCCGTCTCCTATTATTCCGACGACGTTATGGTTCTGCCCCAGTATATCCCTGGCTTTAGCGTATCCCAAAGCGGCCGACAGAGAGGTGCTGCTGTGTCCCACGTCGAAGTGGTCGCATGGGCTCTCGTTTCTCTTTGGAAATCCGCTAAGTCCGCCAAACTGCCTTATGGTATGAAAGAGGTCCCTACGACCGGTCAGGATCTTATAAGCGTAGGTCTGGTGTCCTACGTCGAATACTATTCTGTCCTTCAAAGGATCGAAGCTTCTGAGCAGAGAGACGGTCAGCTCTACAGTGCCAAGCGAAGAGGCCAGATGTCCTCCGTTTCTGAAGATCACCTCGGAGATCATCGTTCTTAGGTCCTGACAAAGCACGGATAGATCGTTCGGGTCCAGATCCTTCAGTTGTTCAAGGCTATCAAGGTTGTCAAGAATAGACATTATGTACCTCCTATTTTGTCCTCTGCTCCAGATATCTGGCAAGGGAGACCAAAAAGCTGGCTTTGTTCCCAAAGCTGGACAGGTGGGATACCGCTAGGTCGGTAAAGTCCCCCAGCAATTTTCTGGCTCCATCCAGGCCATAGACCGAGACGAAGGTGTTTTTACCCTGATCCTGATCTTTGCCGATTGATTTGCCAAGCTCTTCCTCCGTGCCTATAACGTCGAGGATGTCGTCAGCTATTTGAAACGCAATCCCTAAAGCCTCCCCATAGAGGTCCAAACTCCGCTGTTCTTCGTCGGTCGCCCCCGCCAGGATAGCACCTGTGACGATCGACGCCCTTATCAGCTCTCCGGTCTTGAGCCTGGATATAGCCTCAGGAGATTCGACCCCTTCCATATCCAGAACCTGACCACCACACATCCCGGAGGGGCCAAGGGACTTGGCGAAACGAGCCATAGCCTTGACCACCCTATCGTAGGGAAGTTGCAGATGGGTCATGGGGTACTCGAAGGCGTGGCAGAGCAGCGCATCTCCCGCTAGGATAGCCATTGCCTCTCCGTAAACGACGTGATTGGTCGGTTTTCCCCTTCTGAGATTATCGTCGTCCATGGCAGGTAGATCGTCGTGGATCAGCGACGCTGTGTGAACCATCTCCAAAGCCATAGCCATCGGCATAACCTCATCGGGATGAAGCCCGAAGAGCTCCGCGGAGGATATGCACAGGACGGGCCTTAATCTTTTACCCCCTACCTGAAGGGAGTAAACCATGGATTCCCACATCCCATTAGGGGCGTTCTTGGGCGGATCACCGATCCAGGCCGCCATTCTGGACTCGAAAAACGCGCCCTTTTCATTTAAGCCTTTAGATGCATTAAATGTACTCATCTCAAGATTACTCCCCTTTTTCTCCGTCAAAAACGACCTCTCCATTTTCGGTCAGAAGCGTGATCTTCCGTTCGGCTGAGTCAAGATAAGATCTGCATTGTTCCACGATTTCTCTGCCATCCTCGAAGAGAGATATAGATTCCTCGAGAGGCAGTACATCACCTTCTAATTTCTTAACGATACCCTCTAGCTCTGACATTTTTTCAGAGAAGTTCATCTGTTTTCTCCTCCATAAAAGAGATAATATTAATTTGCTCCTTCAGGGCTTTATGTGATACAATGCCCTGGTTCAACTGAATCCACGCAAGGAGGCCGAACAATATGTCTAAGGTGTGCGACTGTTGCGGACGAGGTCCAGCTACTGGCAACGCCGTAAGTCACTCCCATAGGAAGACCCGCAGACGCTGGCTTCCTAACCTTCACTCGGTGAGGGTTGATCTCGGCGTCGGCGAGACCAGAAAGCTTCGGATCTGTTCCCGTTGCCTTCGTTCCAACAAGGTTAAGCGGGCCCTCTAAGGGCCCGCTTCCCTTTTAGGGTGAACTTTACATCAGGAGGTCATAAGCAGGTAAACGCCCAACCATCCCGACCCTACCCTAACCTGAACTTCCGATCCAAGAGGACGGTTGCTCACGCTGTAGGGATGTAGCCTCTCAAGCGTCACATCGCTCAATGGCCACCTCACTCCCTCTATGAAAACCCCTTTACACATGTCGGTAAACGACATTAGAGATATAACCTCAGGAAGAGGAAAGGCCCCGTTAGAGCTTATCCTCAGCCCTTCCCCTTCGCCTATAAGCACCATAAACTCCTCTTTGTCCCCCAAAAACCTGACCTTTTCTCCATATATATCGGCCTTAACCACGGAGTTAACCGTACTCCATACGTGGTCGAACCTGCCCCCCCAGCATCCGGTCAATATAACAGATTTAGAGTTTCTATCCTGACTACAGAGTTCAAGCGAAAGCTGGAGGTCTGTGAGGTCCTTGTCCGAGCTGTATGTCTTCATGATAACGCAGTTGGATTTCAGCCAGTTCAGTGATTCCGTCGATATGCTGTCGAAGTCGCCTATGGCCATAGACGGAACCACGGAGGCTTCCCGGCAGTGGTCAGCGCCTGAGTCGATAGACCAGACGTCCCTTCCCACGGAAAACGACCTCAACCATTCAGGGGCCGGGGCTCTGCCGCCGGAGACCAGAAGAAGGTCATCGAGAGGAAGGTCAGCGCCAGATATGGAGATAGAAATATCGTTCCATATCAGAGACTTTGTCCTCGTGGTAGCACTCATCCGAGCTCACGAGAGCTCTTGGCGAAACTTTCCAATGATCTCCTCTGCTCCTTCCTCATCCACGTATATCTCCCTTGGTTTCGATCCTTCCTGAGGACCGATGATGCCCATCTGTTCCATGGTGTCTATCATCCTGGCAGCCCTTGTGAATCCCACTCTCATCTGTCTTTGGAGTCTACTGGCGGAGGCTATGCCGCTGTTCATGACCAGCCCAATAGCCTCCTCAAGACGATCCTCGTCGAAAAAGTCCCCACCTGCACCGCAGCTACCGGCCTTGGCGTCTTCAAGCTCGACATACATAGGGTCTCCGTAAGCCTCCCTCAGAGAATCGATGACGTTAAGGGAGTCGTTTTCGTCGATAAAGGGAGCCTGTAATCTGACCGGCTTAGGGTGTCTGGTGCTGGTGAACAGCATATCTCCCTTGCCCAAAAGCTGTTGGGCCCCAGATACGTCTATTATAGTCCTAGAATCGGTCTGAGATGGAAGGGTAAAGGCCGCTCTTGCTGGAATATTGGCCTTTATAAGCCCAGTTATAACGTTGACCGACGGTCTTTGAGTCGCCAACATGAGGTGAATCTCGGTGGCTCGGGCCATCTGGGCAAGACGACATATATAGTCCTCGACGTCCTTGGAGGAGGTGAACATAAGATCGGCCAACTCGTCCACGACCACGACTATATGTGGCAGCCT
>JAQUTB010000178.1 GCA_028709985.1 Dethiosulfovibrio sp. | reverse complement strand
TAAAACCCGTCGTATCGGCGACCGAGGCCATCTCCCACGTAAAGGACGGAGCCTCGGTGATGGTAGGAGGGTTCAACTACGGAGGAGTCCCCTATACCTTGATAGAGGCCCTCTGTAAGGCTGGAACGAAAGACCTCCACCTCATAGCAAACGACACGGTATACGCCGACGACCGCCACCCTGAGGGGGTCGGACACGGAGCGCTGGTGGTCAACGGCCAGGTAAAGAAGGTCACAGCGTCCCACGTAGGGCTGAACAAAGAGACCCAGAGACAGTACAACCAGGGAACCCTGGAGCTTGAGCTTGTCCCTCAGGGGACCTTCGTGGAGAGGATCAGGGCCGGAGGATTCGGCCTGGGAGGGTTTCTCACCCCCACAGGGGTAGGGACGGTGGTGGAGGAAGGAAAGCAGGTCATAGAGGTTAAGGGGAAAAGGTACATCCTTGAGCTTCCCCTGAGGGCGGACGTGGCCCTCATAAAGGCCCACCGGGCGGACCGATACGGCAACCTGACCTACTACGGCACCAACCGCAACTTCAACCCAGCCATGGCCACGGCTGCGGACCTGGTGATAGCTGAGGTAGACTCGGTGGTGGAACAGGGAGACCTGGAACCCAACGAGATAGTGACCTCTGGGATAGTGGTGGACATACTGGTCTTAAAGGGGGACTCTTTCTATGCTACCCGTACTTGATGAAGAGCTGATCAGACACAGAATAGCCAAGAGAATAGCCCTGGACCTTGAAAACGGCTCGGTGGTCAACCTGGGCATAGGCATACCGACACTGGTTTCCGACTACATCCCAGAGGGAGTGGACGTGGTCTTTCAGACGGAAAACGGCGTCGTCGGAGCGGGCCCTAAGCCCGAGACCACCGACTGGCGGTTTATAGGGGCGGGAGGCCGGTGCCTCACCATAATCCCCGGAGGATCGCTGGTGGCCAGCGACACCAGCTTCGGCCTCATCAGAGGAGGACACCTGGACGCCACCGTCCTGGGGGCACTGGAGGTGGACCAGGAGGGCAACCTGGCCAACTGGATGGTCCCGGGCAAGATGGTCCCAGGGATGGGGGGAGCGATGGACCTGGTTACCGGAGCGAGAAGGGTAATCATAGCCACCACCCACGTCACAAAAAAGGGAGCACCCAAGATCATCCCCAGATGTACACTACCGCTTACGGGGATGGGAGTCGTCGACACGGTGGTGACAGAGTTCGCCCTGTTCCGTTTCGTCGAAGGCGGGCTGACCCTGTTCGAGATAGCGCCGGAGGTCTCGGTGGAGGATATAAAGGCAAACACCACCGCCCAGTTCACCACATCGCCGGACCTCGCCACCATGAAAGGATGTGACCTCTGATGGGCAGACCGGTTATACTGGCGACCTGTAGGACCCCAGGAGGCAAGTACGGAGGGGTATTCTCCAAGATAACAGCCCCGGACCTGGGAGCCATAGCCATAAAGGAGGCTCTGTCCAGATCAGGGCTTTCGGCTGAACACATAGAGGAAGTCGTCATGGGCAACGGCTGGCAGGCAGGGGTAGGGGCAAACCCCGCCAGGATAGCCATGTACCGAGGAGGGATACCTGAGTCGGTTCCCGCCTACACCATCAACAAAAGGTGCGGCTCCAGCGTCAAGACAGCCATGCTGATATCGGACAGAATTCGCCTGGGGGACATAAAGGCGGGGATAGCGGGAGGTATGGAGAGCGCCAGCAACGTGCCCTATCTGCTGGAGGGAGCCAGATGGGGCTACAGAATGGGTGAAAAGCCCGTCATCGACGGCCTCCACAGAGACGGATTTCTGTGTCCTTTGGCGGAGATGCTCATGGGAGCCACGGGTGAGATCCTGGCACAGGAGCACTCCATATCCAGAGAGGAGCAGGACAGCTACGCCTTCAACAGCCACAGAAAGGCTGTCGAGGCCATAGGATTGGGCAAGTTCTCCGACGAGATAGTGGCGGTGAAGATAAAAGACCGCAAAAAAGGGGAAACCGTCATCGACACCGACGAAATCCCCCGGGCGGACACCACGATCGAGAAGCTGGCTAAGCTTCCCCCCGTCTTCGCAAAGGACGGAACCATAACCGCAGGAAGCAGCTCCGCCCTGTGCGACGCTGCCAGTGCCATGGTCATAGCCGACGGCGACTGGGCAACCTCCATGGGACATAAGCCACTGGCGGAGATAATAGGCTACGGCTCCGCCGCCCTGGACCCCAAGCACATGGGACTGGGGCCGGTCCACTCCACCCCTAAAGCCCTCGCCATGGCGGGACTGACCTTAGAGGACGTCGACCTCATCGAGCTAAACGAGGCCTTCGCCGCCCAGGTCCTGGCGGTCCACAGGTCTATGCCATTCGACATGGACCGGTGCAACATATATGGCGGAGCCATCGCCCTGGGACATCCCATAGGGGCCACAGGGGCGAAGCTCATAGCGACCATGGTCCACGGCCTGATCAGAGAGGACAGGGAGATCGGCCTCGTCACCGCCTGTATCGGAGGAGGACAGGGAGTATCGATGGTGATAAAGAGACTATAAAGATGGGAAAAGGTCACGTCCGTGAACCTCTCGTGGACGTGACCTTTTTATATTAGGGGTCGGGAAATATAGAGTCCACCGCGCATGACAGGCAAAAAACCGCCACCAGCCATGCGGAGGAAGAGATAAGAGGCCCCGAAGCCAACACCGAGGACCAGAGGGGAACCGTCACAGGCAGCTCGGTAAGTCGCGACGCGGCCGACCCCATAAGCCACACCTCCCCGAACGACCCCACTATTCCCATGACGACCACAGAGTAAGAGCATAGGACAAACGTTCTCGATGAAAAGTAGGCGATGGCCCTCCACCTCCTCCTGTCCTGTAAAGACAACATAGCAGCGGACCCTAGCATTACCGCAAACGACACGACTAAGAGAGGCCACAGGAAAAATCTCTTTGTTATCTGGCCCGACCAAACTATCAGCTCGGAGGCCCTCTTCGCCCCAAGGATCAGCCTAGCCCCACCGTCGTGGCTAAAATACTTGACCACCGCAGCGGCAGAGGCAAAGTCGCTCCCGTCGAAAGAGGCGTTTTCCCCCGAGGCCCAGGAATCGAAGAACGCGATCCTTCCAGGCAGATGCTCCGAAAGTCCCCTGTTTATGCCGACCCTGGCGGTCTCGCTTAGACCGGAGTAGGCTCCTATTAAGGACTCGTCTATCCTTTGGGACACCCCTATCAGCAAACCTATCAGAAAAACCGACCACAGCAGAGGGACCACAACCCGTCTCCAGCTATCCAATAAAGAGGAGACCAACCTCCCCATCGTCACGATATCCCCTCTGAGCCCTTTTGGGCGGCAAACCTACAGGTGGACTCGACCTCATCCGCTAGGACCAGAAGGACGCTCCTGGCCTTATCCTCGTTCAACACGCCTTCCGCCATAGATCCCTTGATATAGGACTCAGCCCATGAGGCACAGCCACGGAGCCTTAAGAGCCCTAAGTTTCCGGCGGCCCCTTTGAAAGTGTGAGCTAAAGCCCCACCCTCGGCCCAAGAACCTCTGTCCGCTATATCCCTTATCTCCAGATGTTTCGTGCCGTAGGTATCGTTGAACATCACCAACATTTCCATCAGAAACTCTGGATCATCGCCCACACTGGCCAGACCATCGGCCTGATCGAACACAGGGCGATCCCGCCAGACTTCTCCATCGTCGACTTTTCCGTCCACTGTAGGGACCTCCCTTCCTCTTTCATTCTCGTCGCTAAGATCAACCTCACGGACGAAAGTCTCCAACACGGACCGAAGCTGTTTTGGTGAGATGGGCTTGGTGACGTAATCGTCCATTCCTGCAGCGATACACCGTTCCTTGTAGCCGGAAATCGCGTGAGCGGTCATGGCTATTATAGGTATCCGTACCTCCGGTAGAAGGCCCTCTCTCTCCCTTATAGTAGCGGTCGCCTCGAACCCGTCCATAACAGGCATCTCGATATCCATGAGTATGGCCTGAAAAGCCCCGGGGTTGAACATCTCCACCGCCTCTTTGCCGTTGGATGCGACCTCACAGGAATAGCCCATCTTGGACAGAAGGGCTGTAGCCACCTGTTGGTTTATCTCGTTATCCTCAACAAGAAGAAGACGCCCTCTGTTCTCCGCCGTGCTTTTGCCGTCGGAGCCAGCGGTTCTCGCGCTGTCCCCTTTTTGCAGGAGGGATATCATCGACCTCAGCAAAGACGACGTTCTCGCCGGCTTTATCAGCCAGCTACATCCGTCGAGATCCCTTATCCTGTCCGGCAATACTTGATCCCCTATGGAGGAAAGGAATATCATGGGGACAGAGGAGACCTCCCTTATGGACTTTGCCAGAGAGAACCCATCTATATCTGGCATCTGGACGTCCAGGATAGCTAGGTCGAATCCGCTGGGATCTCCAAGGACGATATCCAAAGCATGTTGAGGGGAGGAACAGCTCTCGGTTATCATACCCCACCCACCCAGCCTCTCGGAGAGGACCAACAGGTTGTCCGAGGTATCGTCCACCAGAAGGACCTTCTTGCCTACCAGCACCTCTTTGGAGAGTTTTTCCTCCCTGACCTCCCCCGCCGCTATCCTCATGGGCAGGATAAGCCAAAAATCCGAACCAGCCCCCTCTTGGCTGTTAACTCCTATCCTTCCCCCCATGAGCCCTGTCAGCCTCTTGGATATGGCCAACCCCAACCCAGTCCCTCCAAATCGCCTGGTGGTCGTCGAATCGACCTGTTCAAAGGCGTTGAATAGGGATTGAGCCCTTTCGGGGGGGATCCCTATGCCCGTAT
>JAQUTB010000177.1 GCA_028709985.1 Dethiosulfovibrio sp. | reverse complement strand
GGCATGGTAGATGTTATCTATGAAAGTATCGTCGATGAGGGGAGAGTAGGCAGGATTTCGCCTGAGCTCCACCGCCAGCATCCGACATAGCTCTCTGGTCCTCTCTATGTGCTGTCCCGTCTGATCGTCCCGATACTCGGCAAGCTTCGACATGGCGTGGATCGTGGCCATCTGAGAACTGGATATCTCCTTGACCTTCTCCTTAACCAGCTCCTCCAGGTGTACGGTGTGATCCCTCAGCTCCTGTTGCATCCTCTTGAGCCTTATGTGAATGTCCACCCTCGCCAATGTCTCCTGTTCCTGAAAGGGCTTGGTGACGTAGTCGACCCCTCCCTCGGAGAAGGCCCTTATCTTATTCGCAGTGTCGTCCAGGGCGCTTATGAATATCACGGGTATATCCCGCAGCCTCTGGTCCGACTTTATCCGTCGGCACACCTCGAAACCGTCCATCTCGGGCATGAGGATATCCAAAAGTATCAGGTCCGGGAGGTTCCTCTCCAAAGCCCTTAGGGCCGTCTTCCCGCTCGGGAAAAGCAGTATCCTATAACCCTGCTGCTGGAGCATCTCCCGGAGGACCTCCAAATTGGCGGGGGTATCGTCCACCAACATGATGGTCGTCTGTCGGTTTTCATTGATCATGCCTCATCCCCCTTTCTCCCAAGAATGAACTCCAGACCAGGATAATCGTAGCTCTCCGCCAACCCCTTCAACCTTTTCGCCAGCGACGGAGAGGTTTCCTTTACCTTGGTGATAAGGCCCTCCAACCTGGCCATATCCCCGTCCTCCACAGCCTCGACCATCTCCAGGACCAAATCCCTCGATAGCGAGCGTATATCGTCGGATCTCGACGCTCCATCCGAGGGATTAGGAGCGTCCCTATAGACGTACTTCAGTCCCAGTTTCTCGGACATCAGGCCGAAAAGGTCCTCCGGAACAAGGGGCTTTCTGATATAGCCGTCGACCCCGGAGCGCATAACCTCCCTCTCGTCGTCGTCGAAAGCGCTGGCCGTGACCGCCACCACCAGGGAATCCCCCTTCAGCCTCTTGATCCTGGCGGTCGCCTCGTATCCGTCCATCACCGGCATCCTCATGTCCATCAGGACCACGTCGGGATTCCATAGCTTGAAGAGTTCAACCCCCTCCAGGCCGTTTGACGCCTCCTTTAGCTCAAATCCATCCATGTCCAACATGGCCTCCAGCATCTGACGATTTTCCTCCACGTCGTCCACGATAAGAACCTTAAGAGGACCGGCCTCTCGATCTAACCCGACTACGGTCCTGGTCTCCTTTACGGTCCTCTCTGGAACTACCTGGGCAATCTCGATGGGCAGGCTTAAACGGAAGACACTCCCCTCTCCCGGTGCGCTTTTCACGGTCAAATCCCCGCCCATCATCTGGACAAGCCTTCGGCTTATGCCCAGCCCAAGGCCCGTCCCCCCCGAGACCCTTCCTGCCTCGGACTGCCGGAATGGGTCGAAGATCAGCTTTTGGTCCTCTTTAGGTATGCCTGGCCCAGAATCACTCACCTCTATCTCCAATGACGAACCCTCCATCTTTGCCGTCATGGACACGTAACCGGACTTGGTGAACTTTACACCGTTGCCCAGGAGGTTTACCAGCACCTGACGGAGCTTCGCCTCATCCCCCAAGATGAAATCCGGCAGAGAGACATCCTTCTCCATGAGGAAGTCCAAACCCTTGGCCTCTGCCCTGGACCGGAACATATCGTCCAGGTCTGAGAGGAGGTCCTTCAGGGACATCCCAGCAAGGTTCAAAGTCATCCTGTCCGCCTCTATCTTGGACATGTCGAGCACGTCGTTTATAAGCCGAAGGAGATGACGGCCGCTCCTGTTTATTATCCTGATCTGGCTTGACTGTTTGTCCGACAGGGATAGGTCCTTCTCAAGTATGGCGCCGAAACCCAGTATAGCGTTTAGTGGGGTCCTTATCTCGTGGCTCATGTTGGCAAGAAAGACGCTCTTAGCCACGTTGGCCTTCTCTGCCCCAAGTTTTGCCTCGTATAGCTCGGCGGTCCTCTCCTTTACCAGGTCCTCCAGATGATCCCGATACAGCTCAAGCTCGGCGGTTCGTCTGGTAACCTGTCGCTTAAGTGTCCTGTTCCACACGAGAAACACAGCCATTAGAGATATGCAGATGACTATGACACCGTAAAGTGCCATCCTAGCCCTGGGGCTAAGCCCCATTTCCTCCAATGTCAACCCGACCCAACGACGGAAGATCTCGTTTCTCTCCTCAGGGGAGATAAGGGACAGCCCCTTCTCCAAAATGGAGTTAAGCTCGGGCCAATCGCTCCTGGAGCCGAACAAAAGTTTGTGACTGTAACCGGTGGACCCAGCTACCCTGAGGTTGGAGATACCCAGCTTCTCGATGTAGTGGCTTGCGACTGAAAGGCTGGCCACGAAGAAATCCAGCTCCCCCAGAGCCAGTTTCTGTATCCCTTCGGGGACGTCCTCTACGGTCATGAGCCCCGACAGAGGATACCTCTCTTTTATGAAGGCACGCTCAGCGTAGCTTCGGACCACCCCGACATCTCGATACTCCAGGTCGTCCAGCGAAAAATAGCCGGATATATCCTTTCTCGTGAGGATAACGACCGGTATTTCTATGGGATTGGAGGTAAACAACAGATACTCCGATCTCTCCGGAGTCGACGTCAGGGCCCCCGTCATGTCCACCTCCCTGGACCGAGCCTTTTGCAGAACCTCCTCGAAGTTCGCCACCGGGACGACCTGGAAGTCTATGCTAAGCCGCTCACCTATCAACCGGATATAATCCGCCGCTATCCCTCGGTATTCCCCTTTGTCGTCTATAAACTCCACCGGTGCGAAGTCCCTGTCCGGGGCCAACTTTATCGCGGGATGCTCCCTCAGCCAGGCTCGTTCCCCGTCGGTCAGGACGTCATCGGCCCAGGACGGCGCGGCGAGACATAACAATGCCATGACCATAAAACAAAAAAATCTCCCCATAGGTCCCCCTCCTCCATCTATGTCCATCCCATGATTATCCGACAAAGTCGACGATTATTCCACACAGATCTTAGACGTCAGACTTGTATCTCTCCACAAACGGGTGGTTGATGACGAGATAAAAAACAACTTGGGGCATTTCTATTGACAAACCGCCCCAACCGTGATATTTATACACTCAAATCGAAACTCTATAAGCTGCTCCTTCGCCGCCGGGCAAGGGAGTTGGGCGTCAGTATCTCTATCGTTAGGCCTTTGAAGATAGAGGGTGCTGGCGTTTTTTTATCCCAAAAAATAGGCAAGCAATTCCGTCAATTAGCAAAGAGCATCGGTGTAGCATCGACAAAAAATATAAGGGGGATTCAAGGATGAACAGTTTTACCTACAAGGACATCTATATCGAAAACGGAAAAAAAGTATTGGAGATGAACGTCCTGCCGGAGAAGTTCTGTAACTTCGACTGCGTGTTCTGCCCCATAGGGAAGTCCAAGAACAAGGTCGACTCTCAGAGGTCCTTCGGGGAGGTCGAAAATGCCTTGGTTGACCTCAAGGAGAGAATAGAGAGGGAAAGACCCAACCTGGTTTTCATAAACTCCAAGGGAGAGGCCTTCATAAACGACAGAATCGGCCAGATAGTGGACTTCATAAAGGTCCAGGGGCCATCGGTCCGACTTCTCTCCAACGGATACCTGTTGGGAAGGGAGGAATACGCGGAGATAGCCCACCGATGCGACGAGGTCATAGGGGAGTTGAAGGCTATTCGGGAGGAGGATTTCCAGAAGCTCCAGAGGCCCATAGACGGATACACCCTGTCGGAGTATATATCCAACATGGAGAGCTTTAGAGCACGATTTAAGGGCAAGTTTATCTTTGAGGTGACCATCATAAAGGGCTTCAACGACGACGATATATCGGTGGAGAAAACTGTGGACGTGATCCGAAGGATAGCCCCAAGCGACCTGATAGTGGTGGGGATAGACTACGAACCTTTCAGCAAAAAGCTTGGAGTGGACCCGGATCGACTAAAAGAGATTTCTAAAAGGCTGCAAAGCGCCCTTTAGCCTTCGACCCTTCAGAGCAGGAATAGGTCGTGTATCAGGGTAAATCGTCCGCTCTCTTCGTCAGATACGCCGTTCCCCAGATGATCGGGCTGCTGTTTAACTCAATCTACCTGATAGTGGACGGCATATTCATAGGCAATCGACTTGGGAGCGACGCCATGGCGGCAGCGGCGGTCTCCGTGCCCCTCGTCGAGATCCTTATATCCATAGCCATGGCGGTGGGATCCGGCTCCGGGGTCATGGCAAGCGAACAACTGGGGCGAGGGGACGACAAAAAAGCGGTGGACACCTTCAACCTCTCCGTCGGCTTCACGGTAATTGTCGGAGTTGCCATAGCCCTGACCGGTTGGGCCTTTTCACAGGAGCTAGCCGTACTGCTGGGAGCCACCGATGCCATAGAGGATCAAGCGGTGGAGTATCTGCGATATATAGTGGTGTTCTCCCCGTTTTTGCTCCTAAGCTTTCTCCTCGGGACCTTAGCCAGAAACGACGGACGCCCAGGGCTTGCGATGACCGCTCTCGCCGTTGGATCGCTCTCCAACATCGCGCTGGACTATCTTTTCATGTACACCCTGAACATGGGCATCACCGGTGCGGCGCTGGCCACGGCGCTGGGGCCTGTTATCACGGTGGCGATTCTTCTGCCCCATTTTGCGCTGAAAAGGGGGAAGCTCCACTTCCGAAGGACCCAACCTAACGGCAGGTCCGTCCTGTCAATGCTCAGGTTAGGCTCCCCGTCGTTCGTCATGGAGTTCAGCATAGGGAGAGT
>JAQUTB010000176.1 GCA_028709985.1 Dethiosulfovibrio sp. | reverse complement strand
AAGTTTTTTTTGCCCCAAAATAGCCTGAGGAAGACGGAATCAGGAGGGATGGGACGATGGGAAAAGATAATACATACGACGACGTCGTGGCCTTTCACGGGCACAGCTGCCCTGGTCTGGCCATAGAGATAAAGGCGTCGGAGCTGGCCCTCAGAGAGTTAGGGGAGGGGGACGGAGATGAGGAGCTAGTCTGCGTGTCCGAGACCGACATGTGTGGAGTCGACGGGATACAGTACATGACAAACTGCACAATAGGGAAGGGAAACCTTATCCTGCGAGATTACGGCAAGATGGCCTTCACCTTCTTTCGCAGGGTAGACGGCAAAGGCATCAGATTGGTGCTTAAAGACGACCTCAAAAGAGGAATGGAGAGGGATGCGTACAGGGATTACCTCCTGAAATCGTCGCCGGAGGAGCTTTTCGACGTTAAGGAGCCCAACGAACCACTTCCTGCCAGGGCCTACAGGGAGGCCAGCGTCAGATGCTCCCGTTGCGGGGAAGGGACCATGGAGACTCTGACAAGAAACCTGGACGGTCAGGTTTACTGCCTGCCGTGTTTCAGGGAAATCAGACCTCAACGATAGGAGTGATCGAAGATGGAGAACAGGGAGAAAACCCTGGAGAGGATCAAAAAATGTGAGCCAATCGCCTGGGCGAACGAGGATAAAATACCTTCATCCTTGGCCCTAAGGGGAGCCGCAATCTCTATTTCCGATGTCCTGGACGCTCAGGCTAGGCTGGATAGATTCGCCCCCTATATAGCCCTGAGGTTTCCAGAGACAGGAGACGGCATTATAGAGTCCCCCCTCTCGGAGGCCCCCGAGCTGGCCTCCGCCATATCAGAGGGCTACGGGGTGGAGGTTCCAAGGCTTCTCCTAAAGCGAGACAACGACCTACCGGTAGCGGGATCCATCAAGGCCAGGGGAGGTATCCACGAGATACTCGCCCTGGCCGAAGGCCTGGCGGTAAAGGAAGGCCTTCTAAGCATAGAACAGGATTACTCCATACTGGCGAGAAGGGAGTTCAGGGACTTTTTCTCCGAATACTCGGTAGCGGTGGGGTCCACTGGAAACCTGGGCATAAGCGTCGGGACCATGTCCGCCGAGCTTGGCTTCGACACGACAGTACACATGTCCCAGGACGCTAAGGAGTGGAAAAAATCCCTTTTACGATCGAAAGGGGTCACGGTAATAGAGCACGAAAGCGACTACTCCGAGGCCGTCCGCCAGGGCAGGGCTATGTGCGAGTCCAGAGAAAACTGCTATTTTGTGGACGACGAAAGATCCCCTTTGCTATTTTGTGGCTATGCCGTCGCAGCTCTGAGGCTCAGGGATCAGCTAAGAGCCCTGTCCATAGACGTCGACAAAGACCATCCCCTGAGGGTCTATCTGCCCTGCGGTGTCGGGGGAGCCCCCGGGGGGATCGCCTTCGGTCTCAAGCAGATATACGGCGATTCGGTAAGCTGCTGGTTTGTCGAGCCGACCCACGCTCCCTGCATGTCCCTAGCGATGGTTTTAGGCCGACCGGACGTCTCGGTATCGCAGTTCGGGATAGATGGGATAACCGAGGCGGACGGCCTCGCAGTGGGAGCCCCTTCAGAGATGGTCTGGTCAATATGCCGCAGGCTGATAGACGGAGTTATAACCGTCGAGGACAGCTCGCTGTACGAGCTCCAGTACCTCATGGACCGCCACCAGGGAATAAAGGCAGAGCCGTCGGCAGCTGCCGCCCTCTCGGGATTGACCACGCTCGACCCCCTTCCAGGTGAGACAGCTATAGCGTGGCTTACAGGAGGAAGTTTCCTCCCTGACGAGATATACAAATCCATGCTAAAGCATGGGGGGGACTTGTGGAGAGGAAAAAGGTAGGGTAATATCTTTCCATCGAGGCAAAAAAGAGGACATACTGTCCCATATTCTGAGAAAGCAAGAGGAGGAGTACACATGGCGTTTCTGTCGGACATAGAGATAGCGCAGCAGGCGAGTATGAAGCCCATCACCGAGGTGGCGTCCCAGCTAGGAGTGGGAGAAGAGGACCTCGAGCATTACGGCAAGTATAAGGCTAAGGTTTCCTACGATCTCTGGGACAAAATCAAGGGCAGGGAGGACGGCAAACTGATCCTGGTCACGGCCATCACCCCAACCGCCGCGGGAGAGGGTAAGACCACCACATCGGTGGGACTGGCTCAGGCCCTGGCCAAGCTGGGCAAGAAGACCTCCCTCGCCCTCAGAGAGCCCTCCCTCGGACCGGTTTTCGGCGTCAAGGGCGGAGCAGCAGGAGGCGGCTACAGCCAGGTGGTGCCTATGGAGGACATCAACATCCACTTCACCGGAGACCTCCACGCCATCACAGCGGCACATAACCTGCTGGCTGCCATGCTGGACAACTCCCTCCATCAGGGCAACGAGCTCAACATAGACCCCAGGAGGATAGCCCTCAAGAGGGTCATGGACATGAACGACCGTTCCCTCAGGGACATAGTCATAGGTCTAGGCGGCAAGCCCAACGGAGTGCCCCGTCAGGACGGCTTCGACATCACCGTGGCGTCTGAGGTAATGGCCATACTCTGCCTCTCCACCAGCATCTCGGACCTCAAGTCCAGGCTCGCAAAGATCATCGTGGCCTACGACTACGAGGGCAAGCCCGTGACCGCAGGCGACCTTAAGGCCCACGGCGCCATGGCGATGCTGCTCAAAGACGCCCTGAAACCCAACATGGTCCAGACCTTGGAGCACGTTCCGGCCTTCGTCCACGGCGGCCCCTTCGCCAACATCGCCCACGGCTGCAACAGCGTCATGGCCACCAGATACGGCCTCAAGCTGGCGGATTACTTCGTCACAGAGGCGGGCTTCGCCGCCGATCTTGGAGCTGAGAAGTTCCTGGACATCAAGTGCCGTATGGCGAACCTCAAGCCCAACGCAGTGGTGATAGTTGCCACAGTAAGGGCTCTGAAGGTCCACGGAGGGGTAGCCAAGGAGAACCTTGGCGAGGTCAACATGGAGGCCCTCGCCGCCGGCATCCCCAACCTGGAAAAGCACATAGAGAACATGAAGTCCTTCGGACTTCCGGTGGTGGTGGCTATCAACGCATTCCCCACCGACACCCCTGAGGAGCTCAAGCTCGTCGAGGAGAAGTGTGCCGCTCTAGGAGCCCCTGTGGCACTGTCCGAGATATGGGCCAAAGGCGGCGAGGGCGGACTGGACCTGGCCAAGAAGGTCATAGAGGCCTGCGATCAGCCCAACAGCTTCCACTACCTCTACGACGAGAAACTCTCCCCCAAGGAGAAGATAGAGACCATCGCCACAAAGATATACGGAGCCAACGGCGTGGTCTTCACCGCTCAGGCCCAGAAGGACCTGAAAACCATCCACGACATGGGCCTGGACGACCTGCTGATCTGCATGGCGAAGACCCAGTCCTCTATCTCCGACGACCCGGCGAAAAAGGGCAGACCTACCGACTTCGAGGTCACAGTCAGGGAGATAAGGATATCCGCCGGAGCGGGTTTCCTGGTCGCCATCACCGGTTCCATCATGACCATGCCGGGGCTTCCCAAAAAGCCCTCCGCCGTCGCCATCGACGTCGACGAGCACGGGAAAATATCCGGGCTGTTCTAGACAAAGAGACACGCAAATAGAGAGGAGCTCCCGAAAGGCTATCAGCCCTTCGGGAGCTCCTCTAATGTTATCTCTCCCTTGCCCTCTCGAGTTCCTTAGGGCCCTTTTCCTCGGTGGAGAATTTTTCCATCTGATCCTGAAGAGACCGGGCCATCTCAGAGAGCTCTTGAGCCTGAGTCGCTATGGATTCGGAGGCACCGGCGGTCTCGTCCGTCGCCTGCCTGACCCTGTCCACCATGGAGGCCAAGGCGGTGGTTCCCTTCGCAACAGATCCAACAGCGGAGGACATCTCGCCGCTGGAAGCGGCCTGTTCCTGGGCAACAGCAGCCAGGCTCTGCATCGCATCGCTTACTTTGGCTATCTCCATGACGCTCTGTCTCAGCCTCTCCTGGACACCTTTCGTCCTTTGCCCCGTTCCTTTGAGGGTGTCGACGGCGTTCTTAGATGATTCAACGGATTTAGCCGAATGATCCCTCAAACTAGTTATAAGCCCCTCAATACGGGATGCAGCGTTGGCTGATTCCTCCGCTAACTTTCTAACCTCGTCGGCCACCACGGCAAATCCCCTGCCGTGATCTCCGGCCCTGGCCGCCTCTATTGCGGCGTTCAGAGCCAACAGGTTGGTCTGGTCCGCAATGGTGGTGATGGAGGACACGAAGCCGGTTATCTGTTTAACCGTCTCCTCCAACTGAGCTGCCTTTTCGACGTTCTCGCTGGCTATGTCTTCGACTTTGAGTATCTCACGGAGAACCGACTCCATATCCTGAGACACAGAGTCAGTCATCTCTCTGGTCTTAAAGGCTCCCTCCGCTCCTCCAGAGGCCGCGGTGGCGGCAGAGTGAGAGGCTCCGGATATCTCCTCAACTCCGGCGTTGGCCTGCTGGAGAGCGGATGCGTTGCTCTCGAACTGGCTGAGCATCTCGTCCATAGAGCTCCTGATCTCCTCCATGGATGCGACCGTCTCCTCCGAGAGAGCAGCTAAGGCCTCGGCCCTGGCCATGGAACTCTTGGCGACCCCCTCGGCGGACTTGACCAGGGAGAGCAATCCCTGGATCATGTCGTTTATTGAGGAGCCTATCTTATCCAGTTCGTCCCTTCCCTTGCCGTCGTACCTGGCGAGCAGATCTCCCTTACCGGCCCTGGAGGTGGTGTCCAAGAGCTTAACGAGGGATCTTTGGATGCCCCTTGAGATTGAGAAGACTATAAGCAGGGA
>JAQUTB010000175.1 GCA_028709985.1 Dethiosulfovibrio sp. | reverse complement strand
AGATGGCGGATTTAGAGGTGAAAAAGCCCAAATCAGCGTATATCTTGGCCGTACCGGGATTGTAGTTTCCGGTTCCGATGTGGACGTATCGCTTGAGCCTGTTCTGTTCCCTCCTTATGACGAGGCAGAGCTTGGAGTGGATCTTAAACCCAACAAGGCCATAGACCACGTGAACCCCCGCCTCCTCCAGGGCTTTGGCCCACACGATGTTCTGCTCCTCGTCGAAGCGGGCCTTTAGCTCCACCACCACCGTAACCTGTTTGCCGTTTCGCCTCGCCTCCATGAGGGCCGAGACGATAGGTGAGTTGGAGCCGGATCTGTACAGGGTCTGTTTTATAGCAAGGACGTTTGGGTCTCTGGCGGCCCTTTTAACGAAATCTAAAACTGGGGAGAAGCTGTCGTAGGGATGATAAAGTATAAGATCCCTTTTTTTTAGGGTCGGGATGACGGGATCCCTTTCGCCTAAAGGATACGGAACCCTGGGTTTATAGGGCGTGTCCTTAAGATCGTGCCTGTCCAACCCCGCTAGATGCATCGCCCTGGACATGGCCATCTCCTTGCGACAGCGGAAGATCTGCCACTTTTCCAGATGAAGCCTGCCAGCCAGGAAATGCCTCATGACCTTTGGCATCTCGGAGGATACCTCAAGCCTTATCACCTCTGCGAAGTGACGTTTCTCGACCCCCTCGGCCACCGCCTCCATAAGGTCCCCTCCGTCGTCCTCCGCGATCTCTATGTCGGCGTTCCTGGTGACCCTGAACAGGTGAGCACCAAGCACCTTGTAGCCGGGGAAGAGGGTATCTATATTGGCCCTTATAAGCTCCTCTATCCAGATAGAATCCCCGCCGCTTCTCATGGTCAGCCCTAATTTGCGATATACGGAGAAGTCGTTTCCGGTCATTATAGCCACAAATGGCTTAAAAGTATCGGGGACCTTGACCCTGGCGAAATGGATGGCCTCCCCTGGGTCCTGTAACATCACCAGCAAATTAAGGCTGAGGTTGGATATTTTGGGAAAAGGGCGGCCTGGATCTATGGCCATTGGGGTTATTATAGGGAATATCTCCTTTATGAAGTACTTCCTCAGCCCCTCTTTGGTCCTGTCGTCCAGGTCCGAATACCTCATGATGGAGATTCCCTCCGACGCCAACAGCCCTCTTAGCTCCTCCCAACACTTATCGGCGATATCCAGGAGTCGCGACAGCCGAGACCTTATGGCCATGAGCTGATCCGCCGGGGTCTTGCCGTCCATGGAGAGATCCTTTACGCCCTCGTGGTACTGGTGGACCAGGCCAGACACACGGACCATGAAGAACTCATCCAGGTTGTTGTGGAAAATGGACAGAAACTTGACCCTCTCCAAAAGAGGGTTACTCTGGTCCATGGCCTCGTAAAGCACCTTCTCGTTGAAACAGATCCAGTTTAGCTCTCTGTTCAGATAGAGATCTTTATCGTCAAAATCACCGGGATTCCTCTTGTCTCCCATAAACGCATTCCTCCCTCGCGGAGCCCTCCTCAAAAGGGTATAATAAAGCTATCTTACCATTATAATCATTTTAGTCCGACAATGTCGTGAAGTCCACAGCAAAACGTATTCATTCTACAGTTTGGCGATGTGTAAATGGTTACAGAAGGGTAAAACAAGGAGGTGCAGACGTATGTTGGAGAAGGTCGACCTGTCCAGGAAGCTCGGCAAGGACGAATATCGCCAGTCGGTGAAGGAGCTTGGCGCCAGGCTTGGAGAGCTCCAGAGACGACAGAGAGAGGCCGGAATCCCGGTAATGGTGGTCTTCGAGGGATGGGAGGGATCCGGAAAGGGCGCCCAGATGAACCAGCTAATTCTTCCACTCGACCCCAGGGGATTCAGGGTCCAAAACATCACGGACTCGTTTATGTCCGACCCGTTCTATCCAGCCATGTACCCTTTCTGGAGGGCGATCCCACCGGCGGGAAGGATGTCAATCTACAACCGCTCTTGGTACAGAAAGGCCATAGAACTTTGGAGAGCACCGGAGGAATCCGGGCAGGGAGAGATGGAGAAAAAGCTGGAGGAGATAAGATCCTTCGAGAGGCAGCTGGTGGACGGAGGATATCTCCTGATAAAGCTGTTCCTTCACATCGACCGATCGGAACAGAAAAAGAGGCTTCAGAGGCTGAAAAGCGACGAAACCAAGGGAGCCAGAGGCCAGGAAGAGCTTAACGCCTATAAAAATTACGACGACATCCTTCCGGTGCTGGAGGAGGTTATAAGGGAGACGGACAGGGCCCACTCCCCATGGACGATAGTGGAGGCCCACGACAGACGGTTCGCCACGGTGAAGGTGCTGTCCGTGGTGGCCAGGGCCCTGGAGAACAGGCTCAACCAACCCAAGATCGAAACGGTTAAGGAGCCTGTCGTGCTCTCGGAGCTGGAGGAGGCGGTGACCACGCCGACGGTTCTCTCGAAGGTAGATCTCTCGCTGGAACCGGATGATAGCTATAAAAAGGAGATGTCCTCCCTTCAAAGAAGGATAAGGAGGATGGAATACGCCCTTTACAGGGACAGAAGGCCCATGGTGGTAGCCTTCGAGGGATGGGACGCAGCCGGCAAGGGAGGCTGTATAAAGAGGTTAACCCAGGAGATGGACCCAAGGGGCTACGAGGTCATACCGGTGGGCGCTCCCAACGACTTCGAGAGACGTCACCATTATCTGTGGAGGTTCTGGCAGGACTTCCCCAAGGCGGGACACGTGGCCATCTTCGACAGAACCTGGTACGGCAGGGTGTTGGTGGAGAGGGTCGAGGGCCTTTGTTCCCCCTTGGAGTGGAAAAGGGCCTACAGCGAGATAAACGACATGGAAAAGCAGTGGCACGTCTCAGGGGCCATAGTGATGAAGTTCTGGCTTCAGATAGACAAGGACGAACAGCTCAGGCGCTTCCAGTCCAGGGAGGAGACCCCGGAGAAGAAGTGGAAGATAACCGAAGAGGACTGGCGAAACAGGGAAAAGTGGGACCTCTACGAGAAAGCGGTGGAGGAGATGCTGTGGCGCACCAGCACACCCTACGCCCCCTGGGCCATAGTTGAGGCCAACTCAAAGGACTACGCCAGGCTGAAGGTATTGAGGACGGTCCTGTCCATGGGAGAGGAAGCCCTGGGAGGGGTACGTTAGGCGGTGATAAAAGACGTCTGCACTGGGATCTTCACCGCTTTGCTCGCCCTGATAGGCCTGTCCGTCGGGCCTGAGTATTCGGCCAAGATGACCGTCACAGGGCCGGACGGGGACCACGTCACGAAGGTGTTCGTCAAGGGCGACTGGCAGAGACACGAAAAGGAAGGTCAAGTTATCGTTATCAACTCCAAAACGGGCAAGACCTACACCATACTCGATAAAGAACGGTCCTACATGGAGATGGGCGGCGATGAAGGGTCGGACGAAACCCCGCCTGAAGACATGGAGATCGGCCAGGTCATAGGTTGCGACGGTGGAACGATCGAGAGGCTGCCGTCCGAGACCTTTGAGGGATATAGGTGTCTAAGGTATCGCCGTATCTCGTCGGAGGATCGACTTGAGCAATCCATATGGTACTCCCCCAAGCTGAAAACGGCGATAAAGGTGGAGTCCGAGACCCCCATCGGGACCATTAAGGTGGAATATGGAGACATAGTCGAGGGGCCCCAGGATCCTGGGCTTTTTTCGATCCCTGAGGGCTACGGAAGGATAGAGCTGGACTTTTAGGAGGGCCACGTGCCCTCCTTTATAGACCAATTTTTTAGCACCAGCTACTATGACAAGACGCTTTTTAGCGTATAATATGGTCGTGGTCCCACGACGACAGAGGGAAACCAGAGAGAAGAGACGACAAGAGGAGGAATAATCATGAACCATAAAGAGGCGTATCTGGCCCATATATCCTACTACCTTCCGGAGAAGAGGTTGACCAACGAGGATCTCGTTCGGGAGTTCAAGACCTGGACGGCGGAGAAGATAAGGTCAAAAACCGGCATAGACGAGAGAAGGGTCACGGAGGATCAGCCTGTATCCGAGATGGCGACAAAGGTCGCGGAGAGGCTATTTGAGGAGACAGGGATGGACAGACAGGAGATCGACATGGTGCTTCTTTGCACCGAGACCCCGGACTACGTCATGCCGTCCACTGCCTGTCTTGTCCACAGAAACCTTGGCCTCAGGAAAAGCTGCGGAGCCTTCGACTATAACCTGGGCTGCTCCGGCTACGTTTACGGGCTCCACATGGCCTCGGCCATGGTCCGTTCCGGCATGGCCGGCAACGTGCTCCTTCTCACCGGCGACGTCCTGAGCCGCTACATAAACCCTGGAGACAAGAGCACCAGGACGATCTTCGGTGACGGCTTCACCGCCTCGCTGATATCCCATAAAGGGGAGGTCGGGGCCTTAGGCGACTTCGTCCTAGGCACCGACGGGACGGGCTGTGAAAACCTGATAATCCCGGCTGGTGGGACGGTTGAGCCCTGTAGCGAAGCGACAAAGGAGGTCTACACCAACCGATACGGCAACTCCCGGACGAAGGAGGACCTCTACATGAACGGACCGGAGGTCTTCTCCTTCGCTGTGAGGGAGGTACCTCCGGTCATAGAGAGCTGTCTTGAGTTAAACGGAATGACAATGGACGACGTCGACCTTTTCGTGTTCCATCAGGCAACGGATATGATGTTGGCTAAACTGCGAGAGATCATAGCCATACCGGAGGAGCGTTTCGTCATAGACATAAAGGAGACAGGAAACACCGTGAGCTCCTCCATACCTCTGGCCATCAAGAGGTCCACCGAGAGGGGCGGCCTACTGCCAGGGGATAAGGTCCTGATCTGCGGGTTCGGCGTC
>JAQUTB010000174.1 GCA_028709985.1 Dethiosulfovibrio sp. | reverse complement strand
TGTCCAAAGACGAGAGAGGCTCGAACACCGCACCGGCAGGGACCCCTAGAACTGTGGCTGGGCCTTTTGTGGCGATCATGAAGTGGCATCCTGGAAGGATCGGTATGCCCTTCAGGATGACCTGGTCCGTCCTGTCCCTTATGGCGGAGGAGGTCACGTCGTCGGCGTCCACGCTCATCCCACCTGTGCATACTATCAGATCGGCTCCTTCGTCAAGGGCCTGGTCTATGGCCGCTCCGATTTTATCCCTGTCGTCGGTGACGATATCGTGACGGACGATGGTTCCACCGTAGGTCGATATCTTCCCCTCCAACATGGGGCGGAAGGAGTCTTTTATCCTGCCCTCTGCGAGCTCCCTTCCCGTGCTTATGAGGGCCACCTTTCTGTCCCTGTAGGGGACTATCGATATAGGTCTAGCCAGTTCTTCGGCCCTCTTGACCTGTGCCTCAGTGACCGCCAGTGGTAGGACCCTGAAGGACGCCACCATCTCCCCCTTCGTGACCGGCACGTGGTTTGAGACGGTCGCCATGATCCACTGACGATCCTGGTTTATCATGTCTACCGAGTTTGGGTCAAGGTCCAACAGGCCGTCGCAGGATGCCACCAGGGAGCATTTACCCTCACCAGGACCTCGCACCTCCAGGTTTTTCCCGGTTATAGCTTCGGCCAGCCTTATGGCAGCGTCGTCCTCGTGGACTTCGTTATCCTCCAGCTCCAACACTGTGAGGTTCTCCCTCCCCATTGACCTGAGGGTCTCCAGGTCCTCTTCCCTCACCACGTGGCCCTTTTTAAACCTGGCTCCCTTAAATTCCTGCGAGGGAGATATCTGGGTCAGGTCGTGGGACAGGGCCATCCCCAGGGACTGTGCTACCGGTACTGTCTTAGTCTTCACCGAAATTCCTCCGATCCTTCGGTATTATCGATATATCCACTGGCCTTACAGCTATGGTGATGTCCGATCCTTCCTCCTTGTCCAAGCTCTCGTAGGAGGTGGACGGAAACTCCACCTGCCATAGCTGTTCGCCTATCTCGACCTGCATGTGGCACATCCTGCCCATTATGTATCTCTCGACGACCCGCCCATTTACCTTGTTACCGGAGAAGGCAGGGTCCAGCGGTATGGAGGGGTAGACTATCGATATTCGGTCGGACGGTATAAAGACCGAGACCGGCCCTTCCTCATGTATCGATGGAGGCAGATAAAAACGTCCCCATCTCCAGCTGAACGAGGCGACGCCGCCGTCTTTTATCAGGTCTCCGTCGACCATGTTGCCCCATCCCAGATGATGCCAGGAGGAGTCGGACGACGTCAGTTTCTTTAAGTCTACCTCTCCCGAGAGTTTGCCGTTGTTTATCAAAAAGACCCGATCCCCCATGGCACATACGTCCTCCATCTGATGGGTTACGTATATCATGGGGATACCGGTCTCTCTATGGAGCTCCTTTAGCTCCCGTCGGAGCGACCTCCTGAGAGGGGTGTCTAGGGCGCTGAAGGGCTCGTCCAAAAGCAACAGTTCCGGAGATGAGGCCAGAGCTCTCGCTAAGGCCACCCTCTGCCTCTGTCCGCCGGACAGGTTGTGGGGCATCTCCTTGGCCTTGCTCTCCAGCCCCATCCTATTTAGCCATCTGGAGCATTTTGAGGAGTCCCCGTCGGATATGGCGAAGGACACGTTTTCCTCTACCGTCATGTGGGGAAATAGAGCCAGATCCTGAAACACCATGGCGATGCTCCTGTCTCTGGGTTTGACCCATCTTCCCGGTTCCTGAATTACCCTGCCTCCCATGGTAAATATCCCCTCCGAGGAGGGCCTTTTTAGGCCACAGAGAAGTTTCAGCGTCATGCTCTTTCCCGCCCCGCTAGGACCGAAAAGTACCGATATATCCCTGCCTGTGGATAAAGCCAGCGACAGGGAGAAATCCCCCTCTTCGTGCTTAAAGGACGCCTTAAGCCAGCTCAACGGTTTGCCTCCATCATCCTGACGAAACGAAGGCTTAGTATGCCTATGGCCGCCAGTATGGCAGCAGCTACGTTTGCCTTGGCGAACTCCAGGGTCTCCACCTGACCGTATATGTAAAGAGGCAGGGTCTGGGTCCTCCCTGGGATGTTTCCGGCTATCATCAAGGTCACACCGAAATCCCCGAGGGCTCTGGCCGTCCCCAGGGCTAGGCCTGCCATGACGTGTCTTTTTGCCAAAGGGAACGATATCCTGCGAAAGACGGTTATCTCGGACTTTCCCATGCTTCTCGCCGCGTCCTCAAGGGACGTTGGTATGGCCTGGAATCCTGTTCTTGCCGAAGATATGACCATAGGTAGGGCCGGTATAAGGGCGGCCAACGCAGCCGCTGGAAATGAGAAAAGGAGCCCCATTGACCTAAAAAAGGGTATTTTACCGAAAAACATGAGGAGGTATAGTCCAAGCACCGCCGGAGGCAACGCCACCGGAAGCATCAAAAACGTCTCAAGCAGGTCTTTGCCTCTGAATTCACGCTTTGCCAGCAACCATCCGGCCCCTGTGCCAAGTATGAGCATCAGGGGTACGTCCACGACGAGTATTTTCAGGCTTATGAGGATCGCTTGAGTCAACGTCGCTCCACCAGGTGGAAGCCCCACCTCTCCCATACCTGGTCGACCTCTTTCGATCTACAGAACTCCCAGAAGGCCTTAGCTTCGGGGCCAGCTTTTGGCCCTAACCCGCCTACTTGATCCATAGTGGCCCCTTCCAGGGTCAAAAACGGTCCTCCTGCTTTAATCGCGGAGGACTTGGGCACAAAAGCCCACTGGGCCGCACCGCTGGATACCGCCATGATAGCCTGAGGGGCGGACTTCGTGGTCACTATCTCGCCCGATGCGAAGGATTCCCAGAGTTTTTTTGACGATAGGTAATTTTTTGTGAGCATCCCGTAGGCAGTCATCTCTGGATCTGGCACCGCCGTGATATGATCTTTTATACCGTCCATTGTGGGTTCCTCTCCCCTGTCGCTCCATAAGACCAGCTGTCCTATTGCGAAAGTATGGACGTCGGTTAAAAGATCCTTTTTCTTCATCCAATTTGGCCATCTAGGCTCCGACATCATCACTAAATCGTAAGGAGCTCCCGCTTCTGCCTGTTTCGCCAGAGCTCCACATGGGCCTGTCACCATAGACAGAGGCGCACCTCCCTTGGCGATATATAGGTCCATAATCTCCTGCACGCAGGGAGATATCCCCGCTGCTACCGCTACGACTTCATCCGCCTTTGCCTTAGGTGTTACCGTTATAGAAAAAACGGCAATAAGGATAAAAAATATAAAAGACTTGAACCTCAAGAGTATCTCCCCCTTTGTAGTAGTTGCAACTGCGTTGCAATGATATTATATCATCTAAAAGACCATGAAGGAGGCAAGGTTAATGGCTATTTTGAGGGCGGTATGCGTCAGCGACGATCGTCAGAGCGTCAAAAGGTCTGTCCCCCTGGGTAGGTTCCGGTTTGGAGGGATCGAAGGAGATTCCCACTTCGCGGTCACCGATCGAGAGGTGAGCCTTCTCCGGCTTGAGGATGTGAGAAAGGCCGAAGAGAGGGCGGGATTCGAGTTTCCGTTCGGCTGTTTGGCTGAAAATCTTGTCGTGGAGGGACTCCCAGAGGAGATCCCTCTGGGGGGCGTCTTGAAATTTGGGACAGTTAGGTTGATGGTGCTGGAGAAGGGGAAAAGGCCTGGAGAGCCCCATTCCTACGACTACAGGGGCTGGTGTCTTCTGCCGGAGTTCGGATATTTTCTGAAGGTTATGGACGAGGGAGAGGCGTCGCCCGGCGAGGTGGTAGTCCTGGATACAGAACCACAGTAAAAGTATTGTTTTGTATCCATTATTTAGGACCGTTCGCAACAGTAAAATTCGTTCCGGCAGGAAAAAGATACCCACATTTGATATGATGTTACAGGTGGAGTTAGTCAGTTAAACATCTGGTTCTTTAGACTAAGAAAGCGAGGACGAGGATGATCGAGCTTATCAGGGATTTGGAGGAGCGTTTCAGGGAAAAATATCAGGGTTACAGGATGGAGATCCATCGTAACCCTGAGTTAAGCTATCACGAGGAAAAGACGTCATCTTTGGTGTCGAAGGTCCTAAAAGGGCTGGGGATGGAGGTTCGAGATAGAGTCGGGGGATACGGTGTCGTCGGCATATTGAGGGGAAGAGGTCCTGGCCGATGCGTCGGATTGAGGGCAGATATGGATGCCCTTTCGATACAGGAAAACACCGGACTACCCTGGGCCTCCGAGGTCGAGGGGGTTATGCACGCCTGTGGTCACGACTCCCACACAGCCATGCTGTTGGGCGCTGCCCACGTACTTTCCGAGATGACCGACCGTTTCGACGGGGTCATAAAGTTCGTGTTTCAGCCTGCGGAGGAGAACTCTCCCACAGGTGGGGCTCCGTACATGATAGAGGACGGCGTCCTTGATGATCCCAAGGTCGACGCTATGATCGGGCTTCACGTGTGGCCCACGCTTATGACCGGTACTATCGGCCTTCAACCTGGGGCTGTCTCTGCCGCTTCGGACAGGCTGGGCTTGGTGATCCACGGCAAGGCTAGCCACGCGTCCATGCCCAATATGGGAGTAGACGCCGTTGTGGTTGGATCGGCGGTGGTCATGGCCCTCCAGACCATCCTTTCCCGTAGCGTGAGCGCCTCCGACTGTGCCGTGTTGACCCTTGGCACCGTAAAAGGCGGCGATAGGTATAACATCGTCGCGGACAAAGTCGTATACGACGGTACGGTCCGCACCTTCGATCCCTCGGTTAGAAAGTCCATGGAAAAACTGATCCGTCGGACATCGGAGGGGGTAGCTCAGTCATTAGGTGGTATGGCTGAGGTCAAGTACAGCCACGGTTATCCCTCGGCGGTCAACGACTTGGCCGTGACCTCGGTGGCACA
>JAQUTB010000173.1 GCA_028709985.1 Dethiosulfovibrio sp. | reverse complement strand
ATCCGACACATCTCCATCCGGTAGCCTCATCCATCCAAAACCGGATATTCTCTCCCTGGCTCCTTCCTCGATCCACTCAGAGGCGGATCTAAGGGCCCTTTCGTCCGAATTCGAAAGGTGAGCCACGTTAAAACAGGTCATCCTAAGCACAGAAAAAACCTCCTCTCTCCATCCCGTAAAGACGGTGAAAAACATATGCCTTACGCTACAACTATACTTCACAAGTGGTCTATAATCCACCTCCGTTGAATCAAAAGCCCACCGAAAAGGTCTATATCTCAAAACTGACAATATTTGCCCTCGGAAGACAAAAAAAAGTTACTTATCGCATAGCAATTCATTCCCGATAGAGTATAATGAGGACATTTGCACCATCTGTGATCGCATTGATTAGGAGGAGGAATTATATGTCATCCACAACCGCAGTCGGTTCCGCCGGATTGGCACAGAGGCTTGACCCCATAGTCGACAACTACAGGGGCAAGAAGGGGATCACCATCCCTCTGCTGGCGGACGTACAGAAGGAGTTCGGCTATGTCGCACAGGAAGCGGTGGAATATGTCTCAAAGAGGCTGGATATATCTGCCTCTGAGATGTTCGGAGTAGCCACCTTCTACGCCATGTTCCGGCTACAGCCTGAGGGAAAATACGTGATACGCATATGCAGGGGAACTGCCTGTCACGTTCAGGGGTCGGCCGGGGTGGCAGAGGAGATCTCCAGACATCTGGGGATAAAGGAGGGCGAGACCACCGAGGACGGTATGTTCACCATACAGCATGTGGCCTGTCTAGGCTGTTGCAGCCTTGCACCGGTGATCATGGTGGGCGAGGACGTTCACGGCCTTCTTACTCCGCCCAAATCGGTAGAGGTCATAGACCAGTACAGGTCTAAGGGCTAAGGGGGATCTGCCATGTCTAAGACGATCGTAAAAATAGGTATGGGCAGCTGCGGTATAGCTGCCGGTGCCAAACCAGTAGAGGCTAAATTGAGGGCCCTCCTAGAGGGCAGAGACGACGTGGAGCTTAAGAAGGTCGGCTGTATCGGCCTCTGTTTCCAGGAGCCCCTCGTGGAGGTGGAGAGAGACGGAGATTCCACCCTCTACGGACACGTGACCGAATCCTTCGTCGAGGAGATAGTCAGGGAACACGTTTTTGAGGGCAAAAAGCTCTCCCAAAACATCGTCCTTGCCCAGGACGGATCGGGCGAGGAAAACCCCAGGATGGACAAGCAGGTCCGTATCGTCCTCAGAAACTGCGGAGTTATAGACCCTGAAAACATCGACGAGTACATCTCCAACGAGGGATACGACGCACTGAAGAAGGTCGTCGCCTCCATGACCCCAGAGGGGGTCTACACCGAGGTACTGGAGAGCGGTCTCAGAGGGAGAGGCGGAGCTGGCTTTCCCACAGGGCTCAAGTGGAAGTTCGCGAATCTTGCCAAAGGCGACGATAAGTACGTCGTCTGCAACGCCGACGAGGGAGACCCGGGCGCCTTCATGGACAGGTCGGTCCTTGAGGGAGACCCCCACTCCATCATAGAGGGGATGGCCATCTGCGGCTTCGCCATAGGTGCGAGCCACGGCATAATCTACTGTAGAGCCGAGTATCCCCTCGCGATAAAGAACCTTAACACCGCCATCAAGCAGGCCAAGGACAGGGGTTTCCTAGGTGAGAACATCCTAGGCAGCGGTTTTTCCTTCGACCTCAAGATCAAAGAGGGAGCGGGAGCCTTCGTGTGCGGCGAGGAGACAGCCCTTATAGCGTCCATAGAGGGCAAAAGAGGCATGCCAAGACCTAGACCTCCTTTCCCAGCTCAGAGCGGCGTATTCGGCAAGCCCACAAATATCAACAATGTCGAGACCTTCGCCAACGTAGCCTGGATAATCCGCAACGGGGCCAAGGAGTTCTCCAAGTACGGCATAGATAAGAGCAGGGGCACAAAGGTCTTCGCCCTTGCGGGAAAGATCGCCAAGGGAGGTCTCGTCGAGGTCCCCATGGGGATGCCCATAAGAGAGGTCATCTTCGACATAGGCGGAGGCATCCCCGACGGCAAGAAGTACAAGGCCGTCCAGATGGGAGGCCCTTCCGGAGGCTGTATCCCTGAGTCGCTTCTCGACACCCCTGTGGACTACGAGTCCATAAACGCCACCGGGGCCATCATGGGCTCAGGCGGTATGGTCGTCATGGACGAGGCCACCTGCATGATAGACGTGGCGAGGTTCTTCCTGTCCTTCGTCCAGAACGAATCCTGCGGTAAATGCCCCTTCTGCCGCATAGGGACCAAGAGAATGCTTGAGATACTGGACCGCATAACCAAGGGAGAGGGCAAGGAGAGCGACGTCGACCTTCTCCAGGAGCTGTGTCTCCAGATCAGGGACGGATCCCTCTGTGGACTTGGACAAACCGCACCTAACCCGGTCCTGACGACCATAAAGTACTTCAAGGACGAGTACATGGCCCACATAGTGGACCACAAGTGTCCGGCTAAAGTGTGTCCGGCTCTGATCCACTACGTCATAGACCCTAAAAAGTGCATCGGATGCACCAAGTGCGCCAGAAGCTGTCCGGTCAAAGCTATATCCGGCGAAATCAAGAAACCTCACGTCATAGACGATGCCGTCTGCATCCGCTGTGGCAAATGTAAGGTGAGCTGCCCTGTGGCCGCCATCTCTGTGGAGTAGGAGGCTTTTAACCATGGAAAGAACCGTTAGAGTGTTGCTTAACGGCAAGGAGGTCCACGGTTACCCGGGGCAGAAAATCCTTGACCTTTGCGCCGAGTGTGGGGTTGAGATACCCACTCTCTGTTATAACGAGCACCTGTCCATACACGGAGGATGTTCACTCTGTTTGGTGGAGATAGAGGGAGCCAAGGCTCTGGTCAGAGCCTGCGCGTCAACCATAGCTCCCGATATGGTGATAAGGACCGACACAAAACGGGCCAACGACGCAAGGAGGCTCGCTCTGGAGTTGCTCCTTTCGGACCACGTTGGAGACTGTCGTCCTCCCTGTACCCTGGCATGCCCCGCTCAGGCCAACGTTCAGGGCTACATAAACACCGCGGCCCAGGGTAAGTTCTCCGAGGCCCTGGACATACTTCACAAAAACATAGTCCTCCCCAGTTCAATAGGGCGGGTATGCCCCGCTCCCTGCCAGGAGAAGTGCCGCAGGACGTTCGTAGACGAGGAGCCGGTCTCCATCAGGAACATAAAGAGGTTCATAGGGGATAAGGCCATCGAACAGGACAACCTGGGACACGTGCCGTCCATAGAGGAAAACGGCAAGACCGTCGCCATAGTCGGAGGCGGCCCCGCCGGGATGAGCGCGGCCTACTACCTCAGGCTCAAGGGCTACGACGTCACGGTGACAGAGAAAGAGGCCGCCCTCGGCGGAATGATGAGATACGGCATCCCCGACTACCGCCTTCCTCAGGAAATCATCCAGAGGGAATGCGATTGGCTGGTCTCCCACGGGATAAAGCTTCGCATGAACACCTGCCTCGGCAAGGACGTAACCCTTGACCAGCTCAGGGACGACTACGACGCGGTCCTTCTGGCCATGGGATGTTGGAAGTCGTCGTCCATGAGAACGCCAGGGGAGGAGCTTCCTGGAGTTCTCGGTGGAATAGACTTCCTCTACACAGTCAACCTCCACGACCCGATCAAGATCGGCGACAAAGTCGCGGTGGTCGGAGGTGGAAACACCGCCATGGACGCCTGCCGCTGCGCCAAGAGGCTGGGATCTGAGAAGGTCTATATAGTCTACCGCCGAACCGAGGCGGAGATGCCAGCCGAGGAGATAGAGATCAAAGAGGCCAAGGAAGAGGGAGTCGAGTTCCTGTTCCTGGCGGCCCCCACCGCAATAGAGGGCAACGGCAAGGTCGAGAGACTGGTATGTGAGAAAATGGAGCTTGGTGAGGCCGACGCTTCCGGCCGTCGCCGTCCTGTGCCTACCGGAGAGACCTTTGCCCTTGAGGTGGACAACGTCATAGCAGCTATAGGCCAGGGAATCGACTTTAAGGGCCTCCCCAAGTCGATCCACGACAACCGCTCTATGGCTGTCAACGAGCATTACGAGACCCCGCTTCCTGGAGTCTTCGTGTGCGGAGACCAGCAGACCGGACCTAAGATCGCCGTAGAGGCCCTTGGTACGGGGCACTGGGCGGCTGAGAGCATCCACTCCTACCTGACAACCGGCAAGGCAAAGAAGCCCTTCGTCTACGACGTGGTAAGGAACGACCTCGGCCCCGACGACTTCGCCGACAGGGAAAAACAGCCCAGGGAGCACACGGCTCACGTGGATCCGGCCATAAGGCTCAGCAAACCCTTCGAGGAATACGACACAGGTCTCACCGAGGAGCAGGTACTGAGAGACGCCTCCCGTTGCATGGAGTGCGGCTGCGCCGACGTGTTCGAGTGCAAGCTTCGTCGCTACGCCATAGACTACGAGGTCAACCCGGATCGCATAGCGGGAGAGCACGCAAAGGGCATAGAGGAAGCTAACCAGTACTACGTGAGGAACATGGACAAGTGCATCCTCTGCGGGCAGTGCGTCAGGACCTGCGACGAGATCGCCGGCTTCCACGCCATCGATTTCGCAAACAGAGGCTTCGCCGCCACTATATCCCCCGAGTACTTCAAGGGTATAGACGCGTCGGACTGCACCTTCTGTGGTCTTTGCGTCCAAAACTGCCCTGTCGGAGCACTGATGGAGAAGAGGGCCGAGCGTTGGCCTCATCAGGAGAAGCCTACTCTGGTGAGCACCACCTGCTCCAAGTGTCCGGTGGGATGCGAGATAGACCTCAACCTGGACACATCCTGCGAGAGAATCGTCAGGGTGACCAGCGATTTCAACAAAATTGACAGTCCATCGTTCGGCATGACCTGCGTCAAGGGACGTTATCAGTTCGACGACGTAGCGGAGGACA
>JAQUTB010000172.1 GCA_028709985.1 Dethiosulfovibrio sp. | reverse complement strand
CCGCCTTCGAGGCCGCTGTGATGCAGAACACCCAGCTCCAAAAGCTATCCGGGGACTACCGAAACGCCTTGGACGACGTGAAAAGAGTCCAGGCGAACTTCCAGACCATAATGGAGACCACCGGTGACGGAGTGGTGGTGGTCGACGAGTCCGGTCTGGTAAGATACGTCAACCCCGCAGCTGAACTCCTCTTCGAGACATCGAGCTCCAATATGATAGGGAAGCCCTTTCCCTATTCGGTTAACGAAGAGGGAGACTGGGAAATATCCTTTACAACCTCCCGAGGAGAGGTATACGTGGACATGAGGGTGGTGGGCTCCAACTGGGACGGAGAGTTGGTAAGGCTGGCAACCCTTAGGGACATATCGGAGACGGTCTCCCTCAGGAAAAGGCTGGAGGTAGAGGCCATCACCGACGCACTCACAGGGCTCTACAACAGAAGGGGCTTCATGACCATGGGAGAGAAGGCCCTCAAGATAGCCGACGACAACGGCCTGGACGCTTTATGCGTCTTTGCCGATCTGGACGGATTTAAAGAGGTAAACGACGACTTCGGCCACGACGAGGGGGATAAGGTCCTTCACGAGACTGCCCAGGTGCTCAGAGAGGTTTTCAGAGAATCGGATATAGTGGGGAGAGTCGGTGGAGACGAATTTGCCGCTATAATCCTTAAAGATTGCCAGGACTGCGAAAATGCCATAATAGACAGGCTAGACAAAAGTATGGAGTCTATAAACCGCTCTCAGGACCGTTGCCCCTATCGCCTATCGATGAGCATGGGGATTCACCTCAGAAAAGCGGGGGATAGCTCCAGCCTCTCCGGCTTCATGATAGAGGCGGACAAAAAGATGTACAAAAATAAAGAGGCAAAGAAGGGGCATAAAGCGTAATTCAGCACGGCGATATACTTTTTGGAGGCGTTTTAATGACCGTAGTAGGTATAAGTTCTCTGGAGGGAAATGTCCTGGACAAGGACCTTCACGCTCCCAATGGCAGGATGATCCTCGCCAAGGATACATTGGTCACAGCGAGACACGTTGAGGTGCTCCTCTCCTGGGGAATAGTTGAGGGGTCCGTCTACGGAGATTCGCACGACAGGGAGGATGTTGACGATTTAGACGTTCATCCACCCAGCCCTATTCTGTCGCTGTGGAAAGCGGGATGGGGAAAAAGGTGGATCTCCCGCAGAGCCAGGAGTATTCCGGAAAAGCTGTTGCCCTCAAGCTGCCCAGAGCTGTCCCCTGGGGACCTTCTCCCCATAGAGTCGTTGCTCTATCTTGAGCCTGGGCTGGCATCCTACTCTCCTGTATTTCAGGAGATAATCGACGTAATAGAGTCGCCATTCAGCTCGGCGGTCCACGTGGCTGAGGTGGTAGCTCGCGACTCAGCCCTCTCTGCGCGGTTGCTCAAGCTCGTCAACAGCCCTATATACGGCTTTCCCAGGACCATAAAGTCCATAGAGCAGGCGGTATCCATAGTCGGCAGCAACGATCTTATGGCTTTGGTGGTCCAGGTCTCCTCCATAGCCTATTTCAGGGGGATAAGCCATAAAAACCTGGACATGAGGAGTTTTTGGGAGTCATCCATAAGCTGTGCCCTCTTCGCCAGGCTACTGGCCTTCAGACGATTCAGAGGCGACGATTCACACTTTTTCGTCGGGGGCATGCTGATGAACCTGGGAAGGCTGGTCATGGTTCAGAGAATGCCGGAGGCCTTTTCCATAGCTCTGTACAGGGCATCCAGAGGAGCTTCGCTGCTTGAGTCGGAAAAATCAGTATTTGGATACCGATCAAGCGACGTTACACTGTCCCTTTTCGACAGATGGTTTCTGCCGCCCGATCTAGCTCGCTCCATAACGGAGGCTAGGTCCACTCGCGTCAACGACAGAAAATCAACTCTTTTTGCCGTGGCGGAGGGGCTTTCTGCCGCAGTAGGCAGCGGCTTTGCGGGGGATTATTACGCCCCTCCAGTGAGCGACGAGGACCTTGATTTCCTGGGCGTGACGGAGAACGAACTTGATTTTATAATGTGTCAATTTAATAGGCAGAGGGCCGAAATAGTGGACGCCTTTTTGGGGGGAATAGCTTCATGAGGTACCAGGGGATATCGGGGGATCTGGAGTACCAACTAGCTACGCTGAAAGAACGCCATCGCTTCGTGGACAAGATACTGGACATAGTCCTCAGGTTAAACGATTTTTCCTCCGTTACCGGCGTAACGGTATCGCCGGAGGAGGTTCTGGAGGAGACGTTACGGAGGCTCAAAGGGCTTTTTCAGTGTTCCTCCGCCGGGTTCTTTCTCATAGATTCCGATGCCTCGTTCAACCTCTCAAGCCACGAGGGAGATCCATCCATCCTCGAGAAGGAAAAAGCCATACTGGTCGGGGACGGCAGTTTTGCCTGGGCTCTTCACAGGAACAAACCCACTCTCATAAGGTCATCGGACGGCAAAAATACCGTCCTCCTACACTCCATGACAACCTCCAGCAGGACCATGGGGATGTTTTTAGGGATAATATCCTCCGAGAAGGGAACTTTGCTCGACTCTCACCTCTATTTCGTGACCGTGGTGCTTAACTCCGCTGCCAGCGTCCTCCAATACCTGGAGCTCTTTTCGATGGTCAAGGGCCTTAACAACTCCCTGGAGAGAAAGGTGGACCAACTGACAAAATCAGAGAGAGAGCTCACAGTCTACAAGGACAAACTGGAGAGACTTGTGGACCTCAGAACCGCGGAGCTAGGAGAGGCTAATTCAAGGCTCAGCAGATCCCTTCTGGGCGTGGTCGACGCGATGGGTAAGGTGGTCGAGTCCAGGGATCCATACACAGCCGGCCATCAGAGACGCGTGGCGTCCATAGCCTCCACCATAGCCAGAAGGCTCGGCCTTTCCGAGGACGATGTCGAGGGAGTCAGGATCGCAGGGCTCGTCCACGACATAGGCAAAATCGCCATACCGGCGGAGATACTGACCAAGCCAGCTAGACTCAACAAGCTGGAATTCCGCATGGTGCAAACCCACCCGGACGCGGGCTACGATATGCTTCAATCCATAGACTTTCCTTGGCCAGTCGCCGAGATGGTCCGACAACATCACGAGAGGATGGACGGGTCGGGATACCCAAGAGGAATCAAGGGAGACGAAATCCTCATAGGGGCCCGCTGTCTTGCGGTAGCGGACGTAGTGGAGGCCATATCCTCCCATAGGCCTTACAGACCGGGATTGGGGCTTGAAGAAGCGAGGCTTGAGCTGGAGACAAACAGGGGGACCATCTACGACCCACAGGTCGTAGACGTCTGTATTTCCATGATGGATGAAGGGGACTTTATGGAGATCTATCTAAGTTGAGCAATACCAAGGGGAGGTCAAAAGGATGAAAACAATAGATTTAACCCACACCATAGAGGAAAACATGCCGGTCTACCCAGGCACTGAACCTCCTACCATAGTCAAAGCCACCTCTGTGGAGGTCGAGGGATTTTCGGAAAAACTCCTGACACTTTTCAGCCACACCGGAACCCACATGGACGCCCCCGCCCACATGTTAAAAGAGGGAGTCTGCCTGGATCAGATGGAGGTCAGCACCTTTATGGGAAAGGCCGTGTTGGTGGACACAATAGACATACCGGGCAAAGAGGTGGAGCTAACAGACCTCATGCCCTTTAAGGCCGCTCTGGACGATGGTGACTACCTTATTCTCAGGACCGGTTGGTCCAGATTTTGGGGAACCGACGACTACTTCGGCCCCTTTCCGGTGCTATCTCAGGAGGCGGCGAGATGGGTATCGGAGAGGGGACTTAAGGGCATAGGGGTCGATGCAATATCGGTGGACCCTATAGACTCTACGGTCCTGCCCAACCACCTGATCCTGCTGGGATCGGGCATGGTTATAGTGGAGAACCTGACAAACTTGGACGATATGCCCGAGTCATTCACTATCTGCTGTCTTCCGATAAAGATAGGCCAAGCCGACGGAGCGCCAATAAGAGCAGTAGGAATGGTCCAATGAGGGACGAAGGTCAGAGCAAAAAATGTCCAAGATAGCGTTCATGATGATAGCTGGCGCGTTAGGTGCGCTGAGCCGTTACTGCCTTTCTTCATTTATACAGGGAAAGGAGTCGGGATTGTTCCCATGGGGGACCATGACCGTCAACGTAGCGGGATGTCTTCTTTTTGGCTTTATATGGGCTTTGGCCAACGAACGACACTTTATATCTGGACAGACGGCGTTTATCGTCCTCACGGGATTTGTGGGATCCTTCACGACCTTTTCGACAATGAGCTTTGAGGCCTTTCATCTTATATCCTCCGCAGCTCACGTCACGGCGATAGCGTATATTTTGGGTTCCCAGGCCATAGGCGTAGGGGCCGCTTTTTGCGGCGTTTTGCTGGGCAAGCTTGTATAGGCCTAATATTAGGTCATATCTAAAAACTGACCTTAGAGTCCCCTCGGAGAGATCGTTCCGTCTGCGCCTTGTCTCGCCTGATCGTATTTTCGACCTGCCTGTTCCGTGCGAACCGCCTCGGAGGGCGCGTCCTGTGCCCCCTCGGCTTGGGGCGACATCCTGTCGCCCCATTCGTACTACACGGCGGCAGGTCGAAAAGACGGGCTCGAATGGGCTTTCACGGAACGACCTCTCCGAGGATCAGCGTTTTTAGAGATTCTCATAAGCCTGGCAGATAAAAGCATAGGAGCTGACGAATTTAGTTATCTCGTCAGCTCCTATGCTTTTATCCTTTAATCGCTAAAAAGCCTCAGGAGGGGATGTCGATATTTTTTCACCGAGGCCTTGTACTTAAGTTTTTTTTGCCCCAAAATAGCCTGAGGAAGACGGAATCAGGAGGGATGGGACGATGGGAAAAGATAATACATACGACGACGTCGTGGCCTTTCACGGGCACAGCTGCCCTGGTCTGGCCATAGGGATAAAGG
>JAQUTB010000171.1 GCA_028709985.1 Dethiosulfovibrio sp. | reverse complement strand
CCGTCGAAGGCGATTATCCCGAGGCTTTCCGAGAGGACGTCCAGCAAAAGCCGGCCAGTTCCGTTGACTCCGTACATAGCGGCTCCTATGGCGACTGCCTCATCGGGGGATCGGCCCATCCTCACCGGGACCGGTATTTCCCGGGATAACATGGCCTTGAGGAGAGGTATGCGGCTGCTCCCTCCGACCATTATGACGCAGTCCGGCTCGTGCCTCCTCCAGAGGGAGACCCCAAGTTCTACCGCCTTTCTGAGCCAGGGTGCCGCTAGTCTCTCCACGTCGCCCCTGGAAAAGGTCAGATCTGAGCCGTTCCTCGCCAGTGGAATTGGAACTTGCCAGGTAAGTTTTTCCTGAAAGGAAAGGGCACATTTAACCTGCTCTGCTTCGAAAAGGAGCAGCCGAAACAGGGGATCGTCCTCATTCAGGTCGACCGCCAGCCTCTCAGCCATGAAGAGGGCGATGGCACGATCTATCTCGCCTCCTCCTGAGGAGGAGTCCCCTAAACTCTCTAGGACCTGCCAGGTCTGGCCGTCCCTCTCGACGACCGACACATCTACGGTCCCGCCGCCGAAGTCGAACACCAGGATTTTTCCGGTGCTCTCGCAGGCGAGAGCCGCAGCGGTTGGCTCGTTCAGTATCCTCACGTCCTCAAAACCGGCCTGTCTGGCGGTCCTAGCCATGGCGGAACGCTCCAGGAAGCTGAACTGTGCCGGAACGGTTATCACACATTCCGTCACAAGGACGTTCAGGAAGGCCTCGCAGTCCTCTCTGAGCGCCGATATGAGGGGGACCAGTATCTCCTGAGCGCTCCTGTGCCTTCCGTCGGCAACAGGGGCCCAGTCCGATCCCAACCTTCTCTTGACGTCCCACCAGCATCCGAACACGGGGTGGAACGCCTTTCTCCTGGCGTCCTCTCCCACATGCCATCCTGTTTTATCGAGACATACGAAGGAAGGGGTCCTGAACTGCCCCCACCGGTTAGGTATCAGCTTCACATCTCCGTCGATACAGACCGACGCCAGGGCGTATCTGGTTCCCAGGTCTATACCGACCACCGGTGATGTCATGGCAGAACCTCTCCTTTGAGATCTCCTTTTTCCATGGAAGTGATCTTTATCCTCGATATGGAGGAGGGGGCCCCCTCTCCAACCGCCGTTACCCTCAGAAAATGGGGAGTATAGCCGCTAACCGATCCGTCGGAGGCCTCCTCCACCAGGATTGGGGCAACGTCGCCGATCCAACGCCTCGAGTAGGACTCCAGAAGCTCATGGCCCAGGTCTATGGTTATCCGGCATCTGTCTTCCGCGACCGCTCTGGACTGCCTCGGCATGGAATAAGCGTAAGTTCCCCTCCTCGGGGAAAAGGGGAAGGCGTGAATTCTCCCAAGGGCCCCTATCCTCAGGACGTCCAGGGTGTTTTGAAACGCCAAGCTGTCCTCCCCGGGAAACCCCAGCAGGACATCGGTGGATATATGGACGTCCTCCCCCAATGCCCCCCTTATCCTGTCCAGAAGGTGAAGGTAGTCCGAGGAGGTATGCCCTCTTCTCATGGCGGCCAGGACGCCATCGTCGCCGCTCTGGAGGGGCAGGTGTAGATGGTGGCAGAACTGGGGTACGTCTCTCATGGCGTTAAGGAGGTCCTCCCCTATGGAGAATGGCTCCAGGGATCCAAGCCTTATCCTGAGCAAGCCCGGTATCTCCCCTATCCCCCTGAGGACGTCCGCCAAAGAGGGGCCTCCGTCCCTACCGTACAGGCCAAGATGGACCCCGGTCAGAACCACCTCTGGACATCCCGATTCCACCACCGAGACTATCTCGTTTTTTAGGTCGTCCCAGGGGCGACTCACCGGTTTCCCCCTCAGAAAGGGAATTATGCAGTAAGAGCAAAAGTGATCACAGCCGTCTTGGACCTTCACGAAAGCCCTGGTCCTCAGCCTGGGCCTGTCGAGGAAAAGCTCCTCCCACCGAGCGTCGTCCGTGACGTTAGCCTTGACGATATGGACGTTCCCTCCCGTTAGGAGACCCTCCACCAGGGGAACGACTTGGTCTTTTTTTCTGTTGCCTACGGTCAGGTCGATCCCTAAACCCTGGATCTCCTCGCAGGACAGTCCCTGGGCCCAGCACCCGACCGCCACCACAAGACCGTCCTCGTTCTCCCGTTTTAACCGTCTGATCATCTGACGACATTTTCTGTCCGCCTGGGCGGTTACGGAGCACGAGAGGAGGACGGCCACATCCCAGGGGCCATCCTCGATCACAGCAGCCCCGGATGCCTCGAAGGAGGAGGCTATGGCCTCCGCCTCGTAGAGGTTTGTCCGACACCCCAGGGCCTTAACCAGTATCCTTTTGCCCTTCAGGCAGGACGTTTCAATATCGTGGATCATACCTCAACCGACACCGCCAGACCGTACCAGTCCTCGCTGACTATCTCGTCCAGAACCTTGAGCCCCGATTCCTCCAATCCACGGATAAAACGGTCCCTCTCATTAACGGTCAGGCCGGAGAATATGGCGACGCCTGAGTCGCCTATGGCCTTTGGGACGTCAGGTAGCATCATAAGAAGAGGCTCAAGGAGGATGTTGGCTACGAGGAGGTCCACGGTCCTGTCGAATCCCTTAAGGAGATCCCCGACCGAAGCCTCTATGGACCCCTCGGAAAGGTCGTTCATGGCTATGTTGGAGGCGACCTCCTCCATCACCGATGGATCCAGGTCCCTGGCGTAGACCTTTCCTGCCCCAAGTTTGACGGCGGCCACCGACAAAATAGCAGAACCACATCCGATATCAGCCACAACCGCCCCTGGAGCTATATGCTTTTCCATCAAAGTCAATACGTTCTGGGTGCTCTCGTGATAGCCTGTCCCAAAGGCGGTCCCGGGATTTATGTAGAGGGGGATCCTGCCCTGGGGCTCTTTGCCCCTGTGCCATGGGGCCAACACCACGAACCCCTCCCCTATGTTGAGAGGTGGAAACGCCTCCATGCACTGGGTATGCCACTGTCTGTTCTCTATCTTTCCCATGTCCTTTACCGACACGTCGGGCCACTGGGCTATCAGAGGCGCTATAAGCTCCATCCAGTGCCCAAGGTCGTGGTTGCTCCTGTAGTAGGCACGAAGCTCCACGGACTGGGGTTTGTCCTCCTCTTCCGATCCTATACAGCCTGAGGCCTCCGCAAGGGACTGGAGGACCTCTCCCTGTCCAGGAAGGCCTTTCAGGGTGATGTACCACCAATAGCTTTCTACTTCAGTCATGCCGACCCCTCCGTAGTGCCTCTGGAACGTGGAAGATCCATAGGCCTCAATTTCGGCGCAAAGCACCGTCATTACCCATTATAGCAAGACAGGAGAAAAAGGGGCGATGCCACATAGAATCAGGATTGTGACAAACGAGATCAGGAGGCGCTGTACCCGCCTCCTGATCCGATCTACGAGCCGAAAAGGCCCTTTAGTTTATCCCACACTCCCTCCTCGGAGTGGACATCCACGTCCATCTCCGAGGCCAGGGCCTCTATGAGGCTGCGCTGCCTCTCGGTCAATTTTTTGGGGACCTCCACAGTGACGTGAAGGAACAGGTCTCCCCTTCTGTTTGCGTTTCTCAGGCTGGGCATACCTACCCCAGAGACCTTGAGCACCTCACCAGGCTCTGTCCCGGGTTTCACCGTGACCTCGGTATCCCCGTCGATAAGGGTCTGCACCGTGACGTTTCCCCCGAGCACCGCTATGGGAAAGGATATGGGAAGCCTTCTGTGAAGGTCCATGCCGTCCCTCTCAAAGTCCTGATGGGGAAGGACATCCATTACCAAGTAGAGGTCCCCGGGAGGACCGCCTCTCTCTCCGAGCTCCCCTGCCCCAGGTATTCTTAGCCTCGTTCCACGGTCCACCCCGGCCTGGACCTTGACCTCGATATCCCTGTTTTTACGGACCCTTCCGCTGCCACCGCAATCGTGGCATTTGCTCTCAAAGGTTTTTCCCGTGCCACCGCAGTCAGGACAGGTTCCAACCGTGACCGCCTGGCCGAAGAGGGTCTGGGTTCGACGACGAACCTGACCGGATCCGTGGCAGGTGGGGCAGGAGGTCACCTTAGAGCCAGGTTCAGCGCCACTGCCGTCGCACCTCGAGCAGGGCTCCCACCGGGGGATGGTGATTTTTCTGGTTACGCCGGATGCGGCTTCCTCCAGGGTTATGGCCATCTCCATCTCAAGGTCCGCTCCCCTTACAGGGCCGTCCCTCCTCTGCCCCCTGCCGAAACCACCTCCGAACATATTGTCGAAGAGGTCTCCGAAGATATCACCCATTCCCCCCATGTCTCCGAAGGGAGACCCTCCCTGTCCAACGTGCCCAAACTGGTCGTATTGGGATTTTTTCCTGGGGTCGCTCAGCACCTCGTAAGCCTCGCTGACCTCCTTGAACTTCTCCTCAGCAGCCGAGTCTCCGGGGTTTGTGTCGGGGTGATACTGCCTCACCAGACGACGATAGGCTTTTTTTATGTCCGCTGCCGAGGCGTCTTTGGAGACGCCTAAGATCTCGTAGTAGTCCCGCCCCGATCCTGCTGCCATAGACCAACGTCTCCTGAACTACTCGGAGAACTCAGCGTCCACGGTGTCGCTCTGTGCACCAGAGCTGGAGCCGGAGTCCGAAGCACCGCCGCCAGGCTGCTCGCCCGACTGCTGGTAGAGCCTTGTGGAGAACTTCTGAACCTCCTGGTTAAGCTCGGAGCAGGCGGAGTCGATCCTCTTGGGATCCTCTCCCTCCAGGGCCTTCTTTACCCCGTCCACCTTGGACTGGATCGAGCCCTTCTCCTCAGGGGTGAGCTTGTCCCCAAGGTCGGATATGAGCTTCTCTGTCCTGTAGACCAGGCCATCTCCCTCGTTTTTAGCCTCTATGAGGGCCTTCTTCTTGGAGTCGGCCTCCTCGTTGGCCTCGGCCTCTCTCTTCATCTTATCTATGTCGTCCTTGCT
>JAQUTB010000170.1 GCA_028709985.1 Dethiosulfovibrio sp. | reverse complement strand
AGGCCTACCTCTTTGTTCAGCATCCCACGAAGGAAGTTGTTGGTGTGGATCTGACCCTTCATGTATACGTCGGCCTTGCCGGAGGAGACCAGTTTTACCGACTCAAGGGCTATCTCCGGCTCGCTGGAAACGTCCACTATCTCGTAGTTGGAGACGTCGACGCCGGCCTTCTCCGCCGCAGCCTTTATGGCCTTCTCGTCACCGACCAGATAGAAATCGGCGATTCCGGCGGACCTGGCATCTTCAAGGGCAGTGAGAAGCCCTGGGTCGTCGGCCTTGGCCACGCTTATCTTCTTCTTGCCCTTCTCCGCACCGATCTTCTTTGCGTAATCCAGTAAAGCACTCAACGAACGAAGCTGTTCCATAGGAAAAAGACCTCCCTGAGATTTAGTTTACTGCGAAAGCCCCTAAATGATAACAGAGAATCATCCCTCTACCAGGGCCACCATACATTATACATCTATACCGCCATATGGCTAGGATACAGCCGCACCTAACGCTATAGAAAGGAGTTTCGTGTCCATGGAGTCGAATCGGCTGGTCATGACAATAGGTTTTTTAGCTCCCAATATGACCCCTGCGGTCCTGCAACCGGCAAGGAACATGGCGGTCTTCCCCACCATATTGCCTGCCTCTATGTCGGGAACCAGCAGTATATCGGCCTTTCCAGCCACAGGAGAATCTATTCCCTTTATATCAGCTGCCTCCTGGCTCACGGCGTTATCCAGAGCGAGAGGCCCATCCACCAGACATCCGGTTATCTGCCCTCTAGCGGCCATCTGGGTCAGGGCAGCCCCGTCCAACGTGGCGGACATGTCGGGATTTACAGCCTCCACCGCCGCCAGAACCGCTACTTTGGGGAAGTCTATTCCAAGGCTGTGATAGCAGTCGACCGCGTTCTGGAGTATCTGGGCCTTGGCATTGAGGTCTGGGTACATGTTCATCCCCCCGTCGGTCACACCAAGGACCCTTCCCAGAGGACCTATCTCGACCAACACCAGGTGAGACAGTAGAGAACCTGACCTGAGGCCCCATTCCTTGTTGAGGACCGCCTTCAGCAGGATAGCGGTCTTGACCAGCCCCTTCATCAGGAGGTCCGCCTCGCCTGATGAGACCATCTTAACAGTTCTATCCGTCGCAGAATAATCGTCCTTCTCGTCCACCAAGGACATGCCCTCGAGGGAGACACCCATCTCGTGGGCCTTTTTCTCTATCCTGTCGACCTTTCCCACCAGGATTCCCTCCACGATTCCCCTTTTGTGGGCCTCGCAGACCGCTCCCAGAGTGTCCTCCTCGTAAGGACAGGTGACAGCTATACGCTTAAGGCCCTTTTCGACGCTTTTATCCATCAAAAAATCCAAGCTTTTCAATTTAATCACAGATCCCCTTTCACAGTATCCGAGTAGGACTTAGCCTCCTCGTTCCCCGTCAGAACCCGGAGGGCTCCCTCCACAAGGGCCCTCATCTCCCCCTCACCGGGGTAAACAAGACAGGGGGCAATCCATTGCACCCGTCTTTGGACGGAAGCCACGAAGTCGCTGTCATGGGACATCCCACCGGTAAACAGGATCGCCTTGACGTCCCCGGCCATGGCTGCGGCCATGGACCCAATGGCACAGCCCACCTGATAGGACATGGAATTTCTTACCAACGAGGCCTTTTCGTCACCTTCTCTTGCCCTCCTGGCGACCTCTCTCATATCGCTGGTTCCCAGGTGGGCCATCACGCCCCCTTTGCCAGCAAGCCTTTTTTTAAGGTCCGACAGGGAGACCGTCCCGCCAAAACAAAGAGATACCAGATCCCCCGCCGGTACGGTTCCAGCCCTCTCGGGAGAGAAGGGACCGTACTCGTTGCCGCTGTAAAAGTCGGACAGTCTTCCTTTTTGGTGGGCACACACGGTCATACCTCCCCCGAGATGGACCACCACGAAATTAGTCTCCCTCCAATCCACAGACAGCTCCGACGCAGCACGCCTAACTGTGGCCTTGACGTTGAGGGCGTGGTTGAGGGAGATCTTAGGAAGCTCGGGAAGCCCGGTAAGCCTGGCGACATCGTCGAGCTCGTCCACCGATACTGGGTCAACTATGAAGGCCGGTATACCCCTGGGCCTCGCTATGGCGTCCGCCAGTATTCCACCCAGGTTGGAGGCGTGATCCCAAGGTTTTCCGCTTCTAAGCCTATCCAAAAGGGCGTCGTCAACCCGATAAGTTCCTCCTGGAATTGGGTCGATGATGCCGCCCCGACCGACCACGCCTGTGAGATCGTCCAGAGAATGACCTTTATCTTTGATAGCCCTCTCTATCGTGTCCATCCTAAAACGATATTGTTCCGCGGTTCCGTTGAAGGAAGAGAGCACCTCAGGATCGTGAGAGACCGTCTCGGTCCACCTTTCCTCCAGGTCGGAATACCAGGATATCTTGGTGCTGGTGGAACCAGGGTTTATCGCCAAAAGCTCGTGGGACATGCCATCGCCTCACCTTCCAAATATATGGTTATCTAATTAAAACGGGAGTCACTGCCGTTTCTGTCAGCAGCGCCTAATATCTCCGTCTCAAGACGGTCCAGTTCCTCAATTTGATCGGGCTCAAGGGCGTTTCGGACCTCCTGCCTCATAAGAGAGCCCAGGATCTTCCTGTCCCTGTATCCTCCGGCAGCGACGTCGGTCCAGCTTATCTTTTTCTTGTTCTCGTAGAGATCGAAGTCCGCAAACCTCTCCTCTCCGTCGACGTACTCCAGGCCCATAAGGGCCTTCTTTACGATCTTGGGGTCGAAGCAGGAGAAAAGCCTGAGGCAGTAGACCGACACAGGCATGAGGATGTGGGCGTAGTCCTTCCCCCATCCCTCTCCCATGATCAGGCCCAGCTCAAGGTCGTCTATGGCCTTGGTCAACCGCTCTACGTGGAGGGGATATCGTCCGTAGGCGTCGTATACCCTTATCTCAAGTTGACGCCATTCGGCCTTGTCCATGCTGAGGTTAAACAGATATAACGCCCTTCGTCGGAGCCTGGCCCGCAACGCCTCGTGGGGCATGGTGACCAGCACGACATCCTTCTTCATGTCTCCCATGACCAGAGGCCTGGCGAGGGATTTCTCCGTAAAACATATTATGACCCCTTGGTCAGAATCCCAGTCCCAGACCCGGTCCAGAGTTGACACCTCTCCGCCAAAGTCCTCTGCTATCTCCTTCATCACAGTCTCATAGTCTCCCAGTGACCTGAATAGGATGCTCCTAGGCATACGCCTGACGGATCTGACCATAGCACAGGCCCCGTCGCTGAGCATGGCGGCGAGAATGACGTCTGGGAAGCTGTCTATGGCAACGTAGATCTCTCTGCCACGATCCCCGACCACCAGCACTGTGCTGTCCTCCCCTATGCCGTCCAGGACCCTTTCCTTGGGCGATTCTGATACCGGAAAATGAGCTCTAAGCCAGCTCAGGATAGCCCGGTCATCCCCCTCCATCCTCACGACTCTGGGGCCGCTTCTGATTATGGAAAGCATAAAAAAACCTCCCTTTATTTACCACGACCTATGACGCTAAAGCCCAACTCGCCTTTTCATCTGACGCTGATCGTCGATATATCCAGGATGGGGTATACCATATATATCGCCGGTCTCAAGGGAAAACAGGTTTACGCTCTTTATGCCGTTTAGACCTGTTCCCTCCCCCTCGATGGAGGTGAGATCGTGGCCGAACAGCCCTATCCCATCCTTTGTGCCACTGATTAGAGCCGAATAATGGCTCGCGGTGAAAGACCAGCCATGGGCGGAAAAACTCCCCACCTTGTCTATTATATGACAATTTGGGAAAAACTCCTCCACTGTTCCAGGATCATCGTGGTTACCGAGGGATATAACCACCTGAAAATCACCCTTTCTGGCCCCCCTGTCCAGTATGGCCGACAGCCTGGGAATCCTGTCCCTATAGCTTTTTATGAGGCTCGGATAGAGGCCCAGTTTAACCTGGTCCACTAGGTCGCCGGTGTGGACCACCCAGGAGGGCCGTACCTTGGCTATAATTCGGTTGAGGTCCGGGAAAAATGACGAAGGGGTATCCGATACGTGAAGAAGAAACTCCCCTGGCCTTCCGGTAAGATATTCCGGCACATATACAGCTCCGAAGGCCCTGAAAGCCCCTGCTATGAGTCTTTTCAAAGGAATCTCCCCTCTCAATTACCTTTAACTATGCCACAGGACATCATTTTAACGCAATAGACAGAATACAAACACCCCCTTTCTTCGAAAAATAGATCAAAATATATTCCTTGACATAACCGTTGATGACGGGGATAATACTTCACCATGCGTCGAAAATAAGAGAAACGTCGTTACCGTCGGTGGCAGGGTGAGGACGTTTCGCATCGACCACCGAGGAGGAACGATATGAATAACACCGCAACAAAGACTTTTAGCCAGTACGGACTGAGGACCGAGCTTTTAGAGGCTCTTTTGAACAAGGGATTTGAGACGCCCATGCCGGTCCAGGAACAGGTAATGGAATGTGCAGCGAAAGACGGAGATCTGGTCGTCCAGGCCAGGACCGGCAGCGGAAAGACCTTAGGTTTTCTTCTCCCTCTGCTCAACGAACTTCCCCATGAGGCAAGCGTCCCCCGCATATTGGTACTATCCCCCACAAGAGAACTGGCACAACAGATAGCAGGTGAGGCCGAGTGGCTCGGTCGCAGGATGGGGCTTTCCACAGCGTCCTTAGTGGGAGGCATGGACATGGAGCGCCAGATAGGGCAGCTCCGGAGGGGAACCGCCCTTGTGGTGGGGACTCCCGGAAGAACCATGGACCACATCCGCAGGGGGACCCTTAAGACACAGGACATACAGACGATCGTCCTGGACGAGGGCGATACCATGTTGGACATGGGATTCAGGGACGAGAGAGAATCAATCTTGCGCTCCCTTCCGCCCAGACAGAGGACCTGGCTTTTCTCCGCCTCCATGCCGG
>JAQUTB010000169.1 GCA_028709985.1 Dethiosulfovibrio sp. | reverse complement strand
GGATACCTCTCCGGTGAACGCCCCCTTATCCTCGTGATAGACGTTCTGGACACCAAGGGAGACCCTATCCGCTATTCCAAGATTTGTAATAGCCCGATGGGCTCCCTCGAGATAGACAGAGGGTGGAAAAAGAGCTATATCGACGTAATAGGGCACAGAGCCTATTTTCGCCGCCAGGGCTTTAAAGAAAGAGTCTGTGGTCTCCCTAGACATATTCATCTTCCAGTTACCAAAAAGATGTATTTTTTTCATTTTTTACCTATTCCTTTATAAGCGGAGCGACCCCCGGCAATAACTTCCCCTCGCAGAACTCAAGGCTAGCCCCTCCCCCAGTGGAAACGTGGGATACACTATCTACAAAACCCATCGAGGTGACGGCAGCAGCGGTATCTCCTCCTCCAACCACGGAAAAGGCTCCCTTTCTCGTCTCGGAAGCCACAGCTTCGCACATCGCCAAAGTTCCAGCGGAGAATGCAGGGTTTTCGAATACCCCAGAAGGCCCGTTCCAGAGAATCGTCTTTGAGCCCTCCAACTCCTTGGAGAAAATGGAGACCGTCTCAGGACCGATGTCCAACCCCATCATGCCTTGGGGGATAGAGTCGGCAGGGACTATCATAGAGTCAACCGCATCCGAATCAAGGGAGGACGCGGCAACGACATCGACAGGTAGGTACACCGCAACCCCGGAACTTTTAGCCTTATCAAGCATATCCCTTGCAAAATCCAGGTTAGCCTCGTCAACTATGGAGTTTCCTATAGAGCCGCCTTTGACCTTGAGGAAAGTGAATGCCATCCCACCACCGATGAATATAGAGGAGACTTTATCCATGAGATTATCTATTACCCCTATTTTATCCGATACCTTAGCTCCACCTAGGATAAGAGCAAAGGGGCTCTTGGGGTTGTCCCTAACCTGAGCCAGGGAGGATATCTCGTCGCATAGCAACTTCCCAGCGAAGGAAGGTAAAAAGTCTTGAACCCCTACAGTGGAGCTGTGAGCTCTGTGAGCCGCGCTGAAGGCATCAAGGACGAAAAGGTCGAAGGGCTCCGCCATTTCCTTCGAAAAGGCTTGATCGTTTTTCTCCTCCTGGGCGTAAAACCTGGTGTTCTCCAGCAGGAATAGACTTCCAGGGACCGCTCCATCTAAAGCAGCAGAGACCGATTTCCCGACGCAGTCGTCAACAAAAGATATAGGACCTAGCACGGACTCTGCGGCCGGGATAACCTGTTTAAGGGAATAGTCTTGGTTGGGCTTCCCCTTAGGCCTACCGAGATGTGACACAAGGGCAACGATAGCTCCTGAATCTTTAAGTCGCTCCACCGTGTCCCTATGAGCCCTTATCCTGGTATCGTCGGAGACGACACCGTTCTTCAGCGGAACGTTGAAGTCCACCCTGACGAGAACCTTTTTACCCCTTATGCTACCGAAGTCGACGGTTCGGAGCTCCACCATCTACAGCCCCTTTCGGACGATGTAGTTTATCAGATCCAGGCAACGGCAGGAATATCCCCACTCGTTATCGTACCAGGCTAAGACCTTTACCATGTTATCGACGACCATGGTGTGTCTGGCGGCGAATATGGACGAACGGCTATCGTGGACAAAATCCATTGAAACACAGTCGTCGGTCTCATAGCCGAGATATGGAGCCATATCTCCCTCTGCGTGACGTTTTACGACATCGTTTATCTCCTCTTTAGAGACAGCTTTGGGGAGCTCGACTACGAGGTCCACGATGGATACGTCCGGCGTAGGAACACGAAGAGACATGCCATTCATCTTTCCCTTCAATTCCGGGATAACCAATCCTACAGCCTTGGCAGCACCGGTTGAGGACGGAACCATCGAGACTGCGGCTGCCCTCCCTCTATGGAACTTCTTGTGGGAGGAATCGACCGTCTGCTGGTCACCTGTATAGGCGTGAACGGTTGTCATGAGCCCCTTCACGATTTTGAACTCGTCGTTGATGATCTTGGCCACAGGAGCCAGACAGTTCGTCGTGCATGAGGCGTTGGAGATTATGTGGTGGGAGGAAGGGTCATAGGTCTCCTCGTTGACCCCCATCACGAAGGTTCCCAGTCCGTCTCCCGTACCAGGGGCCGTTATGACGACCTTCTTAGCACCAGCATCTATGTGGGCCTGGGCCTTCGAGGTATCGGTGTATTTTCCAGAAGCCTCGATCACCACATCTACACCAAGCTCCCCCCAGTTGAACTGATCAGGAGTCGAGTACTGCAACGTTCTTATTTTTTTATCATCTATTATAATATTTTCTTCATCAAAAGAAACGTTGCCGTTATAGCGACGATGAACGGAGTCATATTTGAAGAGGTAAGCTCTCTGCTCGGAGTTCGATCTGCTGTTGGTGGCCACTATATCTATGAGGCCTTCCTTGTCGTATTCGTAAAGGGCTCTGAGCATAAGCCTTCCTATACGGCCGAAACCGTTGATTGCAACCTTGATCTTGGACATAAATACTCCTCCTCGTTATTTTATATTATATATCTGGCATGAATCCGTTAGACTCTGCTATGGCGATAAGTTTTTTCCATCGGTATGTTACGGTGCTTTTTGTTACAGGGATAGAAAGATTACTGCCCAACTCGTTCAAGCTTATGCTGGGATTGGTCAATCTTAATTCAATCAACTCAAGGAGCTCGGGGGATAGGTTTTTTTCGCAACCTTTATCAAGAGGAAATCTAGCTACATGGATCTGGCGTCTAGCAGCATCAACAGATTTTTTTATGTTCGAGGCATCACAGTTAACCAATCTGTTGGCCCTATCCCTCATTGATCTGATGATCGCCATCTCCTCCAGCCTAAGAGCGGTGTTCGGAAGCCCCATACCGTTGACTAAATCCACTATCTGAGCCTGATCCCTGACGATAAGCTCAACGGTATCGCTAACGTCACGGGATGACGGCGAAATGTGGTTTTTAGCGAGGTGATCCACAAGCCCAGAGACGACCTCTCTGTTGGATACACGAAACAGAAAATAATAGCCCCTCTTAGGCTGATAAAGCGCTCCGGTCACTCCAAACACCCCCCTTATCCAGGACCACCGGATAAAGGATCCGTCGTGCTCTTTAGCCTCGATGGAGGAAAGGACGTTAACTGGAAGACGTATCGATACGCTACCCTTATGTCTTTTTGGGACTTTGAGTATATCTCCCATATCCACGCCGGAACTCCACCTGGTCTTTCCCCAAAGCTTTCGAATCCGCCTGAATACCCAAAGCCGCCTGGAAGAAAGTCTGATGTCACCACCGGGACATGACGTCTTTTTCAGGCAGGAAACTATACCAGCTAATTCAGATTCTGCGGAGATAACGTCCAGGATAGAGGTGGCCACCCATTCATCCCACAGAGAATCAACCAGAGGCTCCAAAACATCTCATCTCCAATCTGAACCCAGACAAGATAATATGGCCTCAGAGACCCTTCTCCCATCGTGGCGCACCACAGTAGATCCTCCTACCACGGATAGGCGAACAAAATTTCCCCTTATCACTCGACACCCCTTCTGGAGAAGGCTGTCTTCTTCCTCCGACGTAAGCCGCAGAGGAGAAGCTCCATCATCCATATAACGGGCAAGAAGATCGCCAGCAATGTCCTGATCGTTTACCACGACAAAGTCGGGCATTCGTCCCATACATATCTCCAACCAGTCAAGATGATCGACTACAGCCATTCCCTCTGTCTCACCAGGTTGAGTCATCAGGTTGGCTATGTACACTATCGGCGCAACAACATTATAGAGTTTTTTTCTGAAATCATCCACGAGTAAATTGGGTATTATGCTTGTAAAAAGGCTTCCTGGCCCCAGCACTATAATATCGGCGTCGTCCAATGACAGAAGAGCCTCTGGAATAGGCTTTACCTTTTTAGGCTCTAGCCATATATCCCTCAGGTCCATTCCCCTTCGCGATATGGCCAGCTCACCTCTGAGCCTCTCCCCATCGTAGGTTTCCCCCACCAAGACCATTGTCTCGGTCGATATAGGGAGAACCCTACCCCTCATGGACAACAGGCCGTTTACCTTTTCTACCGCTAGCTTAAAATCGCCGTAGACCTCCGCTGCGGCCAAAAGCATCAGGTTGCCTAAACTATGGCCCGATAGATCGCCTTTGTCAAACCTGAAATCCATAAAAGATCTCAAGTCATCGTCGTTTTCGCTCAGAGCCACTATACAGTTTCTTATATCCCCAGGGGGCAGGAGACCCCAATCCCTTGTAAGCCTGCCGGAGCTTCCTCCCTCGTCTGTGACGGTCACCACAGCGGTTATATTTTTAGTGAAGCCTTTAAGCCCAACCAAAAAAGACGATAAACCGGTCCCGCCACCGATGGCGACCACATAAGGGCCAGAGGATAGGTAATAGTCATCTGCCTTGACAGGAAAATTATCGCCCCTTTGAGAAGGACATCGTTTCGATAACAAAAGGGAACTAACTCCTCCCACTACTATACCGACAAAGAAAGGCCATAAGTTCCTCATAGAGACACTCCAATCACGACAACCTTATATCCCTATGCCTCACCACCACCGAAGCCCCTTCTACGTCGAGACGGCTTTTTAACCACTCGACCACAGCGACGGATCTATGTCTGCCGCCGGTACAACCCACAGTTATGTGAACGTTCCCCTTGCCAACTCTCTTGTAATGAGGGATCACGAAACGAAAAAAATCCAACATCCTGTCGAGAAATAAGTCTATATTCTCAAACCTATCCTTTATGTACTCCTGAACCTCTATGTCCTCTCCCGTCTTATTTTTTAGCGACATCACATAGTATGGGTTAGGCAAAAATCTGACGTCTATGACGTAATCGCTATCATGGGGTATTCCAGGTTTAAACCCAAAGGCAGAAAGGATAACCGAGAGGGGAGCGTTACATGAGCCAATTCCCATAAAGACCCTTTCCTTGAAGGTCGTTATGTCAAGCGCCGTGGTGTCTATAACCTGTT
>JAQUTB010000001.1 GCA_028709985.1 Dethiosulfovibrio sp. | reverse complement strand
GGATGGATTCCGCAACGACAGACTATTGGACCAATTTTTCCCAGGACAATCCTTGGAACCTCGAGCTTTATCAGCCACCACCCCACAAGGATCCCAAACAGGACGCTGACGGTCAACCTGACCTCACCGATCAAAAATCCGTAAAAAGATGCGTTCATCTTCAGTCGGGATAGGCCATATCGACCAAAGTCCTGACGGTTTTCTCGATCCGAAGAAGCGAGGGACGACTGAGATCCCTCTCATCGATAAAGACCATCTCAATTCCCTTAAAGGCCTTAATCCAGGGCCGCCCCTTTACCTCGTCCTGATCCACGTCGTTCATGATCCCCGTCTGGACTATGTAGAGGTCCAGACCCTTTGACGACAGAGCGAGAAGCTTCTCCAGGCCGTAGTAGGCCAGGGGACTTCCGTCCTTCATTGGCTCGGCATCTCCAGCTCCGTTTTCAAGCCCCGCCAAGGACAAAACCCCAACCGCCCAGCTATTGGGGGAGCAGGTTCTAATCCCTCCCTCTCCTGTCTCCAGAAAATAGGTCTTTTTAGCCCTGCCCTCCAGCCTATGTGAGGTCATCTCGGACAGGGTTTCTATTTTACGCCGGAACGATCTCACCGAATCCTCGCCGTCGTCTCCCATCAGTCGGGAGAGATTCCTGACGTAGTCCTCCAGATCGCTCCAGGAGGGTGGATCCACTGAGACTACGACGATTCCCGATCTTCTCAGGGTGTCAACTGCCTTTTGGTTTATCGTCTCTATCATGGACCTTATCAGCACCAGGTCGGGGGACAGGGCTATTATCGACTCGGGGTCGAACCTGACCGGCAGTCTGGCTTTACCGGGAAAGATGTCGGGGTCGTCCGACTGGGAAACTCCGATCAATCTGTCACCGTATCCCAATGCCAAGAGGGATTCGCTGTGGCCGGCGTAGAGCGATATCACCCTGTCCTGCGCTGCTATGGAGGGAACTGGGTCGACAAACAGAAAAAACAGGGCCATTATCAACGAAAAAACCATCTCGAACCTCCTATCTCATCGGTGTAACGATAAAAAGCCATTCCGTATAGGTCAAGGAGGAGCCCTTCGTCGACGACCCTGTCGGGAACGCCCTGAACTACGATCCTCCCGCCCCTCATAGCCCATATACGATCCGCAAATGCGACCGCCAGATTTACGTCATGAACAGTGACCAAGATCGCCCTTCCAGAACCAGCCACCCCACGAAGCAATCTAAATAATCCCGCTCCGTGACCAGGATCAAGGGCTGAGGAAGGTTCGTCCAAAAGCATCAAAGGACAATCCTGGACAAGAGCCCTGGCGACCGCCACCCTCTGCCTCTCACCGCCGGATAGTTTAGTGACAGGGCGATCCATAAGTTCCAATAGGTCCATGGCGGTGGCGGCATCATAGGCCCTATCCATGGAATCTGGACCGTAGGGCTCGTTTCTGCCATAAGGAAGCCTGCCCATTCGAAGCACCTCCGAGACGGAAAAAGGATAGGCCATCTGAGGAGTTTGATCGACGAAGGCCACGGTCCTGGCCATGGCAGGCCTTGTAAGTCGAGACAGGTCGAGATTCCCAAACCAAGCGGATCCAGAGAAACCCATCAAGCCGGCTATGGCTCTGAGCAAGGTGCTTTTCCCACTTCCATTGGGCCCGATGATCGCTGTAACGCTTCCCTCCTGAACCGTCCCTGAGACATCGGTGACCCCGCCCCCATCTGGGTAGAGTGAGCTAAGGTTCTCCAAGACAAGATTCATCAAGATCTGCCCCTCTCCTTTATGAGGATCCAGCAGAAAAATGGCCCACCTACGAGGGACGTCAGGACCCCGACTGGAAGCTCTCCCAATTCCCTGGCAAAACCGTCCGCTACGGAAAGCAAGGTGCCTCCAGCCATGAGGGCTAAAGGGATCAAGGACCTGTGCGAAGCCCCTATGATCAGCCTTATCAGATGAGGAACCACCAGGCCCACGAAGCCTATGACCCCGAAGGAGGACACGACAGAGGCGGTAGCCAGAGCGGAGGAGGACAGTAAAATGGCCCTGAGCTTTTTTTCCTCAACTCCGAGGATCGACGGGTTAGAGCCTCCCAGAGATATGGCATCCAGATATGGGGAGAACCACCAGGCAGAGGACGTGACCAAAAGCCCGACCCACACGAACAGCACGCTCCACCAAGAAGCTCCGGCGAAGCTTCCCATCAACCAAAACACTATACCACCGACCTTCTCCCCCGCCAAAGCCTTGGCAAGTGTCACCCCGGCTGAAAGGGACGACCCCACCACGATCCCGGCCAAAACGGTGTGCCCCGATGAACCACCGGATCGCCAGGCCAGAAGCGATACCAGCCCCATCGCTCCGAGGGCCCCCAGAAAGGCTGCGACGGAGACGTACCATCCGACCAGTATAGCGAGGGATGCTCCGAAGGCAGCACCAGAGGCTATCCCCAGGGTATAGGGTTCGGCCAGAGGGTTGGACAGGAGGGCCTGTAGGACGACCCCAGAGAGGGCCAAAGAAGCCCCGCCACCGACGGAGGCCAGTATCCTAGGCAGCCGGATTTCCCTGACAACCATATTGACCTGGACTTCCTGGCTATCGGGGGAAAACAGGGAGAGAAAGACCTGGCTCAAGGATAAATCCATGTCCCCCGATGTCATTCTAAGCAATACCACCCCAAAAAGGCAGATGAAAATTAGGATAAAAAGCACAAAGGGGGCGTCCATTCTCCATCTGTATTTGTGTAACCCCATAGACGATCACCTCAAAAAACGTCCGAAGAGCCACAGGGGCTCCTCGGACGTCGATATCAACTCAGGCTAAAAGTCCTTCCCTGCGGCGGAGCGAAACTTACGGACCACCATAGCCCCTATCTCGTCGTACTCGCCGAGACCCTTAAGCACCGAAGAGACCCTAAAACCATCGGCCTTAAGAAGGCTGGCCCATGAGTCCTCCTCAGGGCCGGACATGTCGTTGGTAGCGTGGTCCCCCGCCACCATCATGAAGGGAACCAGAGTGACCTTTCTGTACTTTCCGTGCTTAAGTCTGTCCACAACGTGTCTCAGCTCGGGGGTTCCCTCAACCGTTCCCATCAAAAAGCCGGGGGCCAAATCGTCCAATATGACCTGAAGCTGCCCGTAGGCTGAGTTCGCAAAGTGTGGAGATCCGTGCCCCATGAGGGCGACCGCGCTGTCACCGTCGACCTTTGAGCCGTAGGTCCTCTTCAGGAAACCGGCCATGGCTTTGAAGTCCTCGTCGGTGTAGAGCAGCGGTTCGGAGAGGATCAAACGATCGAAGCCGTACTTGCCTTGGATGGAACTGAACCCCTGCACTACTGCCTGAAGGTCGCAGTATTCCTCCCCCGGTATGATATGGGTCGAGACGACCACGACATCGGTAAAACCCTCGTCCCTCATCCTGGATAGGGCGATCATGGGACTGTCTATATTAACGCCATCTTTTGCCAATTTGCGACGTATTATGTTGGACGTGTAGGCCAGCCTAACATCTATCCCTGCACAGGACGACTTAAGTGTCGAGTACAGATTGTCGATAGCCCTCTGACCAGAGGGAACCGTCGTGCCAAAGGATACCATCAAAACGCCTTTCTTTTCCACCACCGATTCATCACCCCACGCCAATCCCGAAAATAACGCAAAACACAAAGCCAAAACCGACACTACGCCTTTTCTCAAATCGAACATCACCTTCCGATGGATTATGTAAAAAGGACCCTGAGGCAACCGCCACAGAGTCCTTTTAGACATCATGTGATCCTCCGCCCACGCAGGTACACACCGCCTCTACATCAGCGATCTGGCTTATCCATCGAGGATGGAATCACAGTGGCGGGGCCGCTCCGGAATCTAACCGGATTCCCTGATTGCAGGGCGTCGGGTATTCGTTTTTCGACCAGGAGTATATCACAAAAGACGGATACCGGTTAGGGACAATTAGCCCTTACCTCGTAGTGCCACCTGGTCCCCTCCTCCGGGCCGTACACTATGACGACCATGGAGCTGGAGGAACCTTTGGTGAACAGGCCCATCTTCTCCCCCTTGCCGGGGCCGGAAAGCCCTCCGGGGTAGAGCTGGGGCTTTTGATCCAGCCTGGATTGGCTGCCTCTCCAGCCTGAGTCGAACACGACAGAGCCAGGAGGATATTGGACCACGTATCTGTCTGGGACGGAGAGAGCGTCAAAACGGATATCGAAGGTGCTGCCGGACGGCATGGAGCTTATATCCCAAGTGTCCCTGGTCCCTAAATAGCCTCCGCTTTGAGCCTGTTTCCAGGTGTTGCACTTGTCCAGAACGTCGTCCCTCTTCTCCGTGTTCTGCTCATCGGGCATACCGCCTGGAGCCTGTTGATCCGAGACCGATACCGTTTTAGTGACGGAAAGATCGTAGCTTCCAGGAGGAGGCAGGACCGTTACCACTGTGCCATCTGAGTTGTTTCCCATATCGGAGTCGCTGTTTTGATCGTCCGGCCCCTGCACAGAGACGGAGTTGGTCACCTTATCACCGATCTTGCCGTTAACCTCAACAGTATAGGTCCAGGCCCATTTTTCCCCAACCTCCAGGACGTTATCCTGGTTGCCTCCCGTTTTTACCGCATCGCCGTTTTTCAACAAGACCCCATTATCCCTTACCACAGGATCCAGGACAGGAACACCGGAGAGGTTTTGAGCTACCACGGTATAGGTCAGCTTGGTAGGGACACCTGCGGTTATAGTGGCCTGTTTTTGGCCTCCAGATGCCTGAGAGGTTCCTACCAAAAGGCGATCCAACTGGGCCGCCTGCTCCGAACCTATGATATCCCTGATCTTGACCCTCTGCTCCGGGGTGAGAGCCCTGTATCTCTCCAACTGCTCAGCGCCTATCTGCGGCTGTTGGGCTTCCGACCGATCCACGGCAAAGGACACCGCCCCCATGCACAGCAAAGCGACCAGAAGCGACCGCAATCTTGACCTCCGTTGCAGGCAAAATCCCAAAGACATGGTGATTCCTCCTCTCTTTTCTGAGCGTATCTAACGGAAAAGACAGACTACTTGCCTTCCAGCTCAAGTATAACAAAAAAAGCCCTGCTTTCGCAGGGCTTTTTTGAAATTCTCATCGGCTTAAAAAAATAGTGGCGGAGAGGGAGGGATTCGAACCCTCGGTACCTTGCGGTACACTTGCTCTCCAAGCAAGCACCTTCGACCACTCGGACACCTCTCCTCGCCAACGGAGAAGATTCTATCACGACTTTTAGAATTAGGCAAGATCCTGAAAAACCGCTGAGTTCGATTTACCGTTTTCCGACCAACTGGAGCCGTCACACATACAGGTCCTTCCCTTGCCTCTTCTCTTCGCCTCGTAAAGGGCGTCGTCTGCGACCTTTATCAACGTGCCGGAAGTCCACATTCCATCCTTCATGGGGTTTGATACGTAGGCGACACCGCAGGACAGGGAGACAGGCAGCGATACTCCGTCGAAGACAAAGGACTCGTCTTTGACCCTATGATATATCTCCTTTACCGCCTTAACCAGAGAAAAGAAATCCAACGCGGGAAACAGGAATAAAAACTCGTCGCCACCGTATCTTCCTACATGGCCCATCCCTTTAATTGTATCGTTAAAAATATATCCGACCTTCCTCAGGACAAAATCTCCGGCCTGGTGACCGTAGTCGTCGTTGATTCTTTTGAAGAAGTCCAGATCGCAGAGGCACACGCTAATAGGGGTATTATCGTCGCGAGAGGAATCCAAGGCTCTATCCATAGCTACCATTATGGATCGCCTGTTCAGGTTCCCGGTCAGGACGTCGGTCCTGGATAGAAGGTCTATCTCCTCCTTTTGGCGACATACCTCCCTGTAGGCCCTCAAAAACCTTATGCCCACCGATATTCTAGTGGTTATCTCCTCGGAGTCAAATGGTTTAGTTATGAAGTCGTCAGCACCGGAAGACAGCCCATGAAGTATAGACTTTTTATCCCCTCGAGAGGTGGTTATGAATATATAGCAATACTTATCGTCCTGACCATCGTGAGCCTGCCTGACCAGTCGACATACCTCTGGCCCCTCCATGCCGGGCATTATCCAATCGACGAAAACCATATCGGGGCTTGAGGAGAGAATACAGCTAAGGGCTTCGTCCCCTCTGGAGCACATCTCGATCACGTGGAAGGAGTCGCCGCCAAAGGCTCGCTTTACACCGTCCATCAGTATGCTTTTCTCCAACCTGGAGTCACTTGCGATCAGAATTTTAAAGGGGTTTTGATGGTTCTTCTCAGGCATCACGGCGAAACCTCCTTGACGAGTTTAAGACGACTAATTATCTAACTTAAGTGATTTTACAAACTAAAGCACGATTTTACCACCTATTTATAGGGTTGTCCATTGAACGAAAAGGACGTCGACTTTGTGGGATACCCACCTAGTCGACGTCCTTTTTACCGTATATCTAAGGTTTTTGAGGGACGGAATAGCTATACCACGACGGCTCAACCCTCGGATCCATCTGCCTGGTTTGGACAGCGGGGGAAGAAACCGAGACCACCTGCCCCAAAGTCACCACCGGACCAGCAGCTGGAGTCCACACGTAGCCGTCCCCGTAGGGCATCAGTACCATGGGAGTACCGTTGACCATGTACAACCAATCACCTCTGGAATCCCGCAACACAGGATATCCATCGGACGTCAAAAAATAAGCTCCATTTTCCGCCAGTTCGGGGGCTGTGTGGCCGTCGTCGAAGTCCGGCTGGGAGATCAGAACAGGATAGCAACCGGACGCGAAGGCCGAGGTTGCGGCTGCCCCGAGCACCAACGCAACAAGCAAAGAGCGACCTATTTTACAGATCATGGCCCAGCCTCAGAGGTTTATCGGGGCAACCCTGCCCATCCAAAGATAACCCCAAACCGGAGCCTGAGCGGCCAACACCGCGGTGTCCGAGTCATTCCATTTAAAGTTGTTCTCGTTCGCCATCCTGGTCAGCTCATACACGTGCCTTTTAAGGGTCTCAGCTGGGAACTCGTCCTTTCGACAACGCATCTGATACCAACTTTTACCGGTCCATCCGTAAAGGACCTCGGGCCTGTCGCCCTTCCACGCCAGGGGAACACGAGGACGATTCAACACCGCCATACGATCGACCATCCTGCCCCACTTCGAGATGACGGTGAAGTTGGCGTTGGCCAACCAATGAGGGACGGTCGGGACCACAGCGCTAGCTACCACTGCCTGAGGCTGTTGCATCACTACAGGCTGGGAGGCTACGACCTGAGGCTGTCCGACTACCGCCAACTGAGGGACTCCCATCGGCACAACCGATCCTACCACGTATCCAGAGGCCATGTATAAGCCGGCTCCGCCCTGTACACCGTACACCCAGTTACCACCGGAGGTGCGGGTCACAGGATAACCGTCGTAGGTTACAAACCATCCTGCTGGCATGTCGTAGGGCCTGTAGACGTAGAAACTCATACCGGAGTAGGCGGGCTGGGTCACCAAAACCGGCTCCGCTATGTAGTTGGTGGCGGATGAAGTGCCAGACCAAACACAGACCACAAAAAGAGCGGACAACAACGAGTTACGGAATAAGTTATTCATAAAAAAACCTCCTACGCTGATAAGAGAGTTAACTACCTAACCCAATAACAGACCGGTCCTGCCACAAAAGCGGGAGACAGTACAACCGGCAGAGATACAGCAGGAACTACGACCATAGGGAGCGACACCGAGTAACCTACGACAACCGGGGAGACCATCACCGACACAGGTGACGCCAGGAAAACAGGCTGCACAGGATAGAAACATACAGAGCCATAGGCCCATGACGCAGACGGAAGAGCGAATAAAATAGACGACAACAGCAGTACAGCTAATTTTTTCACAACGAGACCCTCCCTTTATTTTGGGGTTATCTCGCATTATTATATCACCACATTCTATCTTCCGTATCCTTTTTACCAGCAGAGTTAAGGGAAAGTGTAAGACATTTCTCCGCTGAGGAGATACGACTCCTGATGCCGTCTAGGTCGACCTTCCACTTGCCCTCCGAAGACATCCTCTGAGTCTCCTGGTCCATGAGGTACAAAGCGGATATCATATAGCTCTGAGCCTTCCTCAGCTGGTCCCACTCGGTCCCTGCCATGGCGGGCAGACCATCGGATATCAGGGAGTTCCTGAACAGGTGAATCTCATCGGAAAAATCCCTTATGTGCGACGACAGTACCTCTTGGGACATGTAGCCCTCGAGGTAGAACCTGTAGCTTTCGACTACCTTCGACCAAGAGACCTTAAGCCTGTCCCAGACAAAACGAAAATCGGTGTAAAAGGACAGAAAACGCCTTTGGGCCACGGTAAGCCTGGGTATCTTTATCCAGACCAAGGCCTTATATCCGGTGTCTTTAAGCACCTCTAGCAAAACCGAATTTCCGGATATCAGGTCCATCTCAATCGATAGGTCTAGTCCGTACCCAAGCTCCTGAGAGGGACGACCGTTTACGGACAACAAGATATCACCAACTGACAGCCCCCCCAAATAGGAGGGACTGTCGCGAACCACAGAAAAGACTATCGGCCTTCCTGCGTCGAAGACGAAAGAGGCTCCGGCCAGGGTTCCTCCCTCAGTTTCTGCTGGGAGCGAGACAAAGATAAGCCATAGCGTTGACAAAAGCGTTATCGAACGCAAAACTCGTGTCATTTGAGGGATTACCCTCCTTTCTGGTCAGCCAAAGAAGGAACTCCTCCGAGAGTCCCTCTGGATCGGCCTGCCTTATGCCTATATTGAGCAATAACGACGACGATAAGGCCTGATGGGATCTTCTAGGAAGCTCCTGCCCAGAATTGGAGTTCTCCGGATGGAGAAAAAACCTATAACGTCTGTCGTCTTCGACAAAGGTCCTCACTGTCCTGCTGGTATCGTTGTTCCAGCTTAACCTGGTCATAGGGTGTATAAGGGCCCTTATGGACTCTATCATGCCCTCCCTGTTATCGGAGAGCAAAAGCGCGTTGCCGTACACCGAAAAGACTGCTTTACCTCGTCCGGGCAATTCTAACGAAAATATCGGTATCTGGTCTATCGGGTTCTCTTCCCCAATTTTTGTGGATGGATCGAACAGAAAGCTGAGATCCTTAAGGGCTCCCCTTTGGACCTCGATTACGTTTTTTCTGACGGTCGGATCAAGAGAGTTCCAGTCCAGGCAGAAGGCCGCGGAGGAGAAGAGGATCGAACCGTTCTTACCAGGATAGAGTGCCACAGCCACCGAGTCCATCGGCATCCCTGGAAACAGTGAAAAGTAATCTGAAGAGACGTCCGAAACGGTCCTTTTTTCGGCAACGTAGACAAAAAAGGGCTTCCCCTCGGGAGGCTCGGTTATGGCCATCATAGCGTTAAAGTTTTCGCTTCCAAGGGGCGTTGTTCGATTTTTAAACATCTCTTTACGTAGAATCGTAAATCCTCCTACTACGACTGATCCTACCATAATCGAGATAACTACCTTAGCCCTGTTTTTGGGAGCCCATATAATTCTAAACGGCCAGGATAAAAATCTCATCAACTTGTTCAAGCCGACAAGAAACCCCACTGGGGCAGATACACCATCAGCCGTCTCCTGGTCCTTTAGGACATCGTCTTCGAGGTTATTTTCCATCGTACCCCTCCTCAAGGGCTATCCCAATAATAGCCACAAAATGGTATAGTCATATTGTAGCCTAAAAATCCAAGCGAGGTGATCCAGGTGAAAGTATTCATGTCCACTTTAGTATCTTTTTTTATGATCCTAACGGCCTCAATTTCCTGGGGAGATCAATCTTACCCAGATCCAAGCCATTCAAGGTACGACGGAGGGCCGCTCCCCTCGTCCTCGAACCCTGCGTGGACCTACGAATGCTCAAGCGGTGTATCGGGATCGATAACTTGGTCCGACGGTAAGATCTACTTCAGCGACGGCGGAGGCTATCTCCACTGCCTCAACGGTCAGGACGGGAGTCTGTTGTGGAAGACCCACTTCGATACCCTTCTTTACGGCGCCCCTCAGATCAGCTCTGGAACCCTTTACGTAGGTTCTGGAGCAGGGATGATATACGCCATAGACGCAAACACTGGACATACAAAATGGAGTCGCTACTTGAGCGTAAATCCATCGGAAAAGGGCTCCAGTGCCGTGGCCTCTTCCTTGGCGGTGTGGAAAAACAGGCTTGTGGCCTCCACTCTGGAGGGCTATGTTTTCTGTATCGACACAAACGCAGGGGAACTTTTGTGGAAGTTTAAGACCCCAAGGGAGATTCTATGCTCACCTATCATAGCCGAGTCCTTCGTATTCGTGGGAGATCACTCGGGAGGCTTCCATGCTCTGGACATAAAGACGGGCAAAAGAACATGGGGAGGATCATCGGGAGGCCCCATAGATACGTCCCCGTCCTACTCCGATGGAGTAGTGTATTACGGTGGATGGGACGGAGTCGTCCACGCTGTCAGACTTAAATCGGTGGTCCCACTATGGCATACCCAGGGTAACGGTGCTCTGACGACCGACATAGCCATCAGGGCTGGAAAAGCCTTCTGGGGAACAGCTGCGGGAAACCTCTATGGCGTGTCCCTCGAAAACGGCAATATACTGTGGAGTGTCGATCTGGGCATCACCCCAACGGCATCCCCTATCGCTACGGACAAAAATCTCTTTGTCCCAGGAGCGGAGGGCAAAATGATGTCGTTGAACTCGGAGACGGGAGCCATCGTCTGGACCTTCCAGGGTAAGGGAGATATTCTATCATCTCCTGTAATGGCAGGGGGTACCCTCTATTTCGGGACGATGGACGGTCTGGTGTACGCCATCAGATGAGGTACAAAAAAGCGTCAACGGAAGACAGACATAAAGAACACATGGAAGAGGCCCTCAAAGAAGCGGAGATAGCCCGCTCCGAAGGGGATATCCCTGTGGGGGCCGTAATCGTGATGGACGACCAGGTCATCGGCAGAGGAAGAAACAGGAGGAGACTGGAGCACGACCCTACCGCCCACGCCGAGATAGTGGCCATAAGGGAGGCAGGGGCGTTTCTTGGGACGTGGAACCTGTCTGACTGCGAGCTCTACGTCACTCTGGAACCCTGCCCTATGTGTGCTGGAGCCATAGTTCAGTCAAGGATAAAAGCGCTCGTGTACGGCTGTGCCGATCCAAAAGCAGGATCGAGCGGAACCCTCTACGACATAACCTCCGACAGCAGGCTTAACCACCGATGCGAGACCATAGCCGGCGTGGAGGAAGAGCGGTGCAAAAGGATACTCCAGGACTTTTTCGCCCGTTGCAGGTCAAAACGCAAAGGCGAGGCATCCTACCAGAGTAGAACTTGCAAAAAAACCTCTTCGTGGGTATAATGTTTCATCGTCAAGGAGGAGTGGCCGAGCGGTCGAAGGCGCTTGACTCGAAATCAAGTGAGGGGCTCTGCTCCTCCGTGGGTTCAAATCCCACCTCCTCCGCCACTGCAACTTTTAATTAATCTGACAGCCCATGACAAACGAAGACAAAAACCTCAAAACCCCTGGATTTCCAGGGGTTTTTTGCTATACTGACAGAGGTGAAATCTTGTAAATATGACATGGAATGACGCCTAAGGACAAGCAAAACCGTACCTATCACCGTACCTCCATCCCAAAACACTGATTCTCACCGTACCTCGTCTCTACAAAGGAGGCCATCCATTGTGATTACTGATGTTGAGATACGAAAGACGAAGCCAGGAGAGAAGGTTATTAGGCTGGTAGACGAGCGGGGGCTCTCCCTAGAGGTCCGGCCGACAGGCAAGAAGGTATGGAAACTGAGGGTCTGGAAAAACGGAAAGGAAAGCAAAAAGACCCTCGGAGAGTACCCTGCGATCTCCCTCATGAGAGCTCGCCAGATAAGAGATGAGATAAAATCCTCGTCGACTTCTCCAACAGACGCTACGTTCGCAAGCCTGGCCCATGAATGGCTTGATGTACGCATGAAGCCGACGAAAGTTCCTCGATACATCGAGACTCTGATCTACAAAATAGACACTCTGCTAATCCCTTATATAGGAGAGAAGATCGTACGATCTCTCACAGCTCCCGAACTCTTGCAGGTCATCAGAAAGATAGAGGCCAGAGGGACAATAGAGACCGCCAGGCGAACTCGCCAGATGTGCGGACAAATCTTGAGATATGGGGTAGCAACCGGAAGATGTGACCGAGATATAGCCGCCGACCTCAAGGGAGCTTTGCAGCCGGTAAAGACGACTCATATGGCCACAATCACCGATCCCGCCCGAATTGGCCAGCTCATGAGAGACATAGACACCGGACTGGTAGGACAGATCAAGTACGCCCTGTTATTTCAGGCATACACCTTTGCTCGACCGGGCGAACTGAGAAAAGCCGAATGGAGCGAATTTGACGGTGACACCTGGAAAATACCTGCTGAAAAGATGAAGATGAAACGAATTCATTGGATCCCCTTATCTCGCCAAGCGTTAGAGATCCTGGATAGGCTCAGGGAGATCTCCGGTAAATCCCGATATCTCTTCCCCTCAATAAGGTCGATGACCAGGCCAATGTCCGACGCCACCGTTCTGGCTGCCTTACGCAGATTAGGCTATACCCAAGAGGAAATGACCGGACACGGCTTCCGCTCCATGTTCTCGACGATCGCCAACGAACACGGCTGGCCTCCTGACGTCATAGAAAGACAGCTCGCACACGTCCCTAAGAACGCTGTACGAGCCGCCTATAACCACGCCGAGTATCTGCCGAAACGCATCGAGCTGATGCAATGGTGGGCAGACTGGCTGGACGAACAAAGAGGATAGAAAAAGCGGCCCTCCCAGGCCACCACCTAAGAGGGCTGCTTTTCTTATCTAGCTACAACAGCTCCGACAACTCCCCCTATCAAGACGCCCCAGAGGATACCCTCGGAGCGTTCACGTTGAATGCTGCGACGCCATTCCTGGCGCTCTGTCTCCAGCTCTCTGGCGAGATCAAGGAGAGCCGCCTGCTGCGTCTCAGAGGATCGCCCGATCTCACCTCGGAGGTCTTCATACCCCCTTCGATATGCATCCCGTTCTTTAATGGCCGTCTGCCATCCAGAGACCACATCTCGACCGGTCTCGATGTCCATCCAGTATCCTGGGGATGGGGATACCCATCCCTTAGGAACCTGACGGATATCACAGGCGGTCCCGGCTTCGGCGATACTCACGAACCAGACGGCCAAGAGTATCGACAACATCATCCGATGAGACAGAGACATGGACTGCCACCTCCTTCTCGAGCTGCCTATCGATGGCCTCAACAGCCCTCTCCAGTCGGTTGAGCTCGTCTTTAACGGACGTAACAGCCTTATCGGTATCGACAGTTGTTACTGGCTCTCGTCGGAGATATCCTTCCCCAAAAAGCCAAAGCCCTACCCCAACCAGAGCTATTACAGCCAAGGCCCATGAGATCTTTTTCATTGCTCTCTACCTCTTAAGCATTGCACCATCCTCCGGCCGACGAACTCCACCGGGGAGGGCAGACTTAGAGATAAAAGCAAAAACCGCAATCACCGCCTCCTTTAAAAGGCTGGCCTCCGCCGCTCCTACACAGACCGCTATGGCCACTATGAGCAAGGCCACCAGAGCCAGGACGTCGCAGGACTGTATGTTTTCCCTAAACCATTCTTCCATCTGACTCGCTCCTTTCATGCTCTCGACACTTCAGGCCCTCACGCTTCATCCGGGCAAGCAATCCATCCACCTGTTTTTGTAAGGTCACCACCTTACGGTGATGGTCCCGTATAATCCCGAAAAGGCCGACCATGAACCCTATCTCCACAAGGGACCAGGCAATATCCCTCAGATCCCCTATAGACTGACTCATCCCTGTAAGCCCCCACTCTGCCGTCAGGGCGATATAGGCCAAAGCGCAAAGAGTCGGCAGGGCCAAAAGCGACCCTGCCTGTCTTGGACTCTTCACCCCCTGATACACCAGCAACATGGCCACTGCCACCCCAACACCGTTTAGCCAGTCGTTTATCATCACTTACCCCTCCTCATCCTATCCAGAAAGCCCAGGGGATCGTCTCGAATGGCAGAACCCAGCTTCAGTATCGACCGACATAGCTCATCCCCGGCTAAACCGGCCAGCCCTGCCAGACCAGCACTGAGATCCTGGGAGCATCCCCCAGCCCTGGCTATCTTGTAGGTGATGACCCCTGCGAAGATAGAGACCATAGCCATAGCCACGGTCTTTCGGTGTTCGTCCGGCCTGAGACAGGATCGGACACCTCCGCCGAAGAGGGACAGAAACACCACGATAACCCACTCCAGGACAGACTGAAAAAAGTCGGCCAGGTCGATGCTCCTCCAGGGCATAACTACCACCCGAAGATGCGACTACGTGGCTTGCGGTCCACCCCTACGTGGACGGTCATGCGTCCAGGAAGGTAGCAGTAGCTGAGATCCCTGAGGTGGCCAGCCTCTCGGAGCCTCTTTATCCTACCTCCGAGGGTAGCGGCCTCCCAGCCGGGGACGTAGATATCCGCAGCCTCACCGGTTATGTGAGCAGAGTTTGAGACACCACCAACAGCCTTGTTGTGGACCTCGCAACGACAGCCAGAGTGGACCACTATAGGTCGGTCCAGAAGATCCCGGATCTCCTGTAGCAGGTTCACCAAGACAGGGGACACGTTGTCGTGCCCACAGCCACACTTACAGGCAAACTCCTCCCGATTGAAGTTCTTGGACAGCTTATCCATACTTACCCCTCCTCTGGATCTGGCGTAGCAACAGCAAACGCCCGGAGCAAAGTAACCGTCGTTGCCGGCGGTGCTCCAGGCGTCTTTATCTGTTCCCATATTCGATCCATCTTCCCGCTAAGCCCTGCCAGCTGGCCCTCTATGGGGCTAAGGTCGACCTTTCCGCCAGCCTTCACTATTCGGCCCATCAGATCACCTCCACCAAAAGCAAACTCACCACAGCCCCCTGGGTAGATGTGAGCTTTATGGTCCCAAGGCGGTCCCACTCCATGACAAGGTCCAGGCCGTATCTTTCGTTCAGGACCACCGCCTTGTCTCCTAGATGGATCTCCGCTTTGTCCTCTCCCTCGGTGAGGGCCTGGATGTACAGGCTACGGCAGTACGGCACTGGGATATCCACCGCCCCCTCGGCCTCCACCGCGACCTCTCCGGAAAAGAGGATCTGAGATGGCGGAACCGGATCGTCGGAAGTCTGCGTCAGCCCTAGCTCCTCAGCGGGGAGAAAGAATGGTATTCCCTTGCTCTCCCCAGGGGACCAGTACCGCCTACGCCAGGTTATGGTGTAGGGCTTTTCGTTTTTGTATGTAGGCATGGCTCTCTACCCTATCTGGAGCATACGGCCTGGGAGATGGACCCTATACCGCTTGCCGTCCAGCCAGCCGACGGACCCAACAGGTAGGTTGTCCCTTGCGGCTAAAAGCCCCTCAACGCTGCCTCGGATCTCCTCGGAGTTGTAGGCGAACAGGTCGGTGACGACAGGGCCGCCGCTGACCGAATCCACCGAAATGGGGGGATTCGGCGCAAAAGGCTGCATCACAACCGTGCCGCCAGGATTAGCGGTGGTTCCACCTATTAGGATCCGCTCTTTTGGAGCTGACGGAGCCAGAGCGAAAGTCTTTGGGTAATTTTCGTATATCCCTATGCAGCGTCCTTCGCCATAGTTATTTCCATTGGAGGTGTCTATAAAAGAAACACCTACCAAACTTGAGAACACACCCTCCCCATTGAAGAAAAATAGCCCTGAGTCTGTACTCATGACACTGGCGGATATAGGCACATGCCCCCACGCTGAAGGAGATACCAACTCTCCATCGACACCAATTTCAGGCGAGAACCTGATACGAACTCCCGCCATAATGACAGGGTTTGTTTTTCCGTAAAATTTGATTCCTATACGCCAATCGGCGTCAGTTGAGCTTCTGCTCTCCCAAGGCCAAGGCAGATTAGGGCTAGCACCTGTGACTAGGAAAGGAAGATTAACCGTTTCTGGGGCAGTCGCTGTTATCCCCAGTGACGCCCCAGATATACTCACAGTTGCACCAGGGGCGTCCTTCGTAAGAACAAAGTCTCTACTCCCAGATTGGACAAAAGGAAAGGTGACATTACTAGATCCACCACTCTTCTCACGGACCCCCTTAGCAAATACGCCTTGGGAAGGCTGTTGAGGGGCAAACAGAAAAGATATTGCGACATCGCCCCCAAAATCATCATGTTTGGGAATATGGATAGCAATGTCCCTCTCAGTACTAGGTGGTAGAGCTTTATCCTCCTCTTTTGCCTCCATCCTAAAAAGAGCAATCCTCCCACCTTGGTATCCTTCGAAAAAACTTGCCCCCCATAGCTCTGGGTAATCCCCTGTGTTCTTTTCGATCTCAATCAGCGGATCATGAGCCTCGACGTACATCCCTTCAACCCCAGGGATTTTTGCCACAATCCTATAAGGCTTTAGATACTCACTTTCATCCCTTACAACGGTCGAAAGGTGAGTCTCTTCCTTTATTATCTCCAGGCCACCTATGGCCGCCAGCTTCTTCATCAGTACCAGGGGGTGACACCCTAAGGTGTCCACTCGTCTTACTGCCATGTCGTTACCTCCTTACTGGGATATGACCCGGAGCCGGGCCGTTAACACCGTGTTCGGTGCGTCGTAGGGCAAAGACGCCCTGAGGAAACACCGTCTGCCGCTCCACTTCCGTATGTTGCCTATGGCATGTCCTCTTTGGTATGAATAGTCCATTCTCACCTCCGCTCCGTTCCCTGGGGGAGTCCCGAATATGACCGTGCCCCTGACGTTGTTCAGAGCGTAGTCGGTGATCTCCTGCCCTCCTACCAGCACCTTGGTAACCTTATGGATCAGAGCCGTGCCTGTCTCAAAGGTCTTTTTCGCTCCGTCTCCGGTCCCCACAAGCCGATCCTTCACGTCGAAAAAACCACCCAGTTTGAAAAAGGCGGTCTCCGCATCGTCGGCCATATTGCTCTGTCCGTAGGGGTTATCAAGGCCAGAGCTGCGAAGCTCGTAGTAACCACCCTGACAGACCCCATCGACGTAGGAAAACTGGACCGCCTGGTTTGCCTCTGGAGGATCTGTTATGTAGAGGGTTCCCCCGTCGTCTCGTATCTCGTAGCCTGTGCCCTGGGGGATCTCCACCCCTCCGACCAACAGCTTAAGAGCCGTCAAGCACCGAGACGGCAGGGGAAACGTCCTGGTAACTCCATCCCCTGCCATCCCTGCGACCTGCTCCATGGTCAGGACCACGGTGTTCGCGTCTGTAGATCCCACAGAATATGCGTAGTCGCAGGTGACCACCTTGCCGTTTGCCGGAGGGGACGAAAAGATTATCAGACCATTCTCGTGGTCCACCGATACCCCTGTCGCCGCCACGCCGTCAACCTTTATGGCTATAGGGGCCTCCGGGTGATTCACCAGAGGCTTAAACTGGGTAGCAAAGCTGACCCTCGTCCCGTCCCCGGTCCCAAGCAGCTCCCCTATGACAGGGGATGGCCTGTCGTTCCATATCCGTAGCCCTATCTGTACGCTGGTGGTCCCGGTATCTATGGCCCCAAAATCCAGCCGGCTCAGGGGATATCCGTCGTCGCTGGTTCTCATCTGCATTATTGGCATTCCTATGCCTCCTCTTCTTCCTTCCTATCTCTCCAAAGCCCTGCCAATCTGTCCAGCTCCTCCGGAGACTGCCGTATCACCACCGGCATGACCCGGGCGTACCAGGTATGGAGGGCAAACCTGGTCCACCACTCGCCGAGTCCGAAATATGTCCCCAGTATCTTGTCATAGTCCCCTATGGACAGCGTACAGATCCCTTTGCCGAACAGCCCCACTATGGCCCCGTCGTCCCGACTTCCAAGGCTTAACAGCTCCCAAGGTGTATCTTTCTCCATCGGGTGGGACTGGCTCTGTCCGTCGCACCGAACCGAAAGCCATACACCTGTCCAGTGCCGGAGCATCGCCCAGGTGATCCCCTCCTCATCCACCTCCAGCCTGGCGTCCACCAGAGGCAAGTTAGGGTCTATGGCGGCGGTCGTCAGGATCTGGTGGTCGTAGGTCTGGCCCACAGTCACAGCAGGGCGGTTTATGTCCTGGGCCTTCTTGCTCCACAGATCCATCCGCTCCACCATATCCTCAGCCAAGGCCGCCCCAGGGTCTCCGGTGTGCTCCGGCAGAGGATATAAGCAGGGATTATTGCCCAGGACGAACTCGCTGACCTCTTGCCCCAAACCACCACTACCGTCGGCGGCTCCAGGCCAAAGACCCCACCTGGACCAATAGGTGGAGGGGATCAGCCCAGCGGCCTTTTCCCCTATCTCTCCAGCTTCCTCAGGGTCAAGTCTCCTCGCCCCGCTCCGGCACACTCCCCAGACCTCGGGCTTAGGGTCGTTCCCTGATGCGTAAGGCAGCTTGGAAAACACCGCCATAGGCTCCCCTCTCACCTGAGCCCATCCTGCAAAGGTCCAAAAATATTGACCTCCTGTGTCTATCCCCTCCCACTCCTGAAACATAGGGTCTCCGACGTATATCCGCTGGTTCGGCACGGTATAGACCAACATGGCGTTGCCGAAAGACTCCTCCAGATACTTGTTGAAAGACTCCTGGACCATCAGGGCGTTATGGAGGGCGAAGCCTCCACCTAGGCCCGTCAGGACGGACAGGAAAGACCAATCGGTGGTCTCCAGCAGCTTCTGATACCGTATCCTCCCCACCGGTGCGTGGAAAAGGCTCCAGTCCGCCCCGGGAAAGTGGTGTACCTGGTAGTTCCCCTGTCCGTATGGAGCCACCAGCCGATCGGCGCAGGGCCAGGAAACTCGGTTGCTCTCCCACCTTTGGCCGTCGTGACGCCAAGCCATAAGGTCTATAGCCTCGTCGTCGTAGTTGTCCCCGCTCAGGTAGATAAGGCCGTCGGAGGTCACCGACATTCCCTTCCTGGGATCTCCGTAGGTCCCGTCGAAAAAGTCGTTAGATCCGTCCTCGTCCCCAAGCCCCGCAGGGTTGGGAGGGCTCCCTCTGACTCCCCACTCCGGCCAGCCCCACCAACCTATCTCCATAGGCTCTCCGGCCATGCCTCTCCAGGGGACCGACAGGTGTTCTGGCTTCACGTCCTGGCTGAATCTTGGCAACGTCTCCCCTTCTTTCATAGGCAGAGGGCTCAAAGGCGAATGAACCTCCTGGCATAGATCTCCGTTAGCTAAGTGGGACCGGACTAAACAACGGTCCTTGAGGATCTGGATATCCCCTATCCCAGGCACGACATGCCGTCTCATGAGCCTCATGTCGGTGACTATGGACTTGCCTCCAGAGCGGGCCTCCAAAAATGGACCTGCCAAGTCCGAGGGCTCCGCCTCTCCTGGAAAGCACCACGGAGCCACCGTCTTCGCCTCACCTCCTAAAAAGGAAGGCACTCCTTCCCACAGTCCCCAGAGGGACACCTTGTCCTCGCCCAAAGAGAGGACCCCAGGGATGGACATATAGCCCCACCGAGGGGACACAAAGCCGTCCTCTATTTCGTAGGTCCTCGTCTCCCCCTCTTCCCAAAAGGCCAAGCTATAGGGACCTTTGATAGGCAAAAGGTTGCCCTTCGGCTCTCCTTCTCCGGTGGCCACGTGGGCCGCTCCCCTTACGGTGGGGATAACCTGTCCCGGCTCCTGGCCCTGGAGCTGTCCGGTGTGGACCACCGACAGGCCTAGACAGGTCCCGTCGGAGGCGAAGGAGGTGGGGACCAATAAGGCTCTTCCTGCCGACTTACTCCCTGCGCCGTACAACCGCCCCTCCTCGATCCAAAGCCCACCGTAGGACGGCTCTGCCATCTCGATCTTTTGGGATGGATAGCAGTCGTACCAGGTCATGCCGTATATCCCGGTAAGGTTGGTTATCTGCCCCACCTCGAACCGCTCTATCTCCTCCAGCCTGGCGGTCAGGGCACGTAGCTCCTCTCCCTTTGCCTTTGATATGGCGGCCCTTAGCCCTCTGGACTGGTCGGTCTCCCAGCGGTATGCCAACTCCAAAGGGGTGTAGCCCCACCGGCCGAAGAAAGCGGACTCCTTAGAGGAGAGCCCTGGGACGAAGGGAGCTGTATTGTCGCCGTCGCAGACCTCCAACCACCACCGAGGGTTAGCGGCGTCGGGCATGGGAAAGGGCATCTCCAATGGCACGAGGGCCCCACCTAGGACCAGACCACCGTCCATAAGGGCCCAGTCGTAGCCCATGAGGGACAGGTCCTTTCGTTCGTACAAAGCAAGAGGGGACAGGCGTTCGCCTATCCCCTCTATCCTGTCCCATCTGTATATCCCACTCTCAAAGACCCATATTCCTCCGTCTCCCGATACCCCGGTCAGTTTCCCGGCCCCATCAGGCCTTTTGGCATCCTTCGCTATGGGGCATATCTTTATGGTCTCAGGGACAGCAAAGGGGGATCTTCCTAGGACATGGCCCGATAGCCGTCCCTCTGTCCCTGTGTAGGTCCTCTTTTTCATCTCATCACCGCCTGTACCACTCCGCTGGATACGCTGCCAGGAGGCAAAAATACCAGGGCGTTATCACCTTTTTTTATCCTCACCGCCGACGTGCAACTCACCGGACGGCCTCCCAGTATGACCACCGCTTTGTCGGGCCGAACCTCCACCACCCGACCGAAGGCACTCCGGCCCTTGGACAGGCTTTCTTTGGCGTAGACGTTGGCGGCGGTGGAGCTGGTGTTCAGTAGCATCAGGTACTCCGGTGGCTTCGTGTCCATGGGCCGATAGGATATGGTGGTCTTGAGCCCTGAGAAGTCGTGGCTCACAGCCATGATCCCCCCGTCTGGATGGACCCTGATGTCCAGAGGGATCGTTACGGTCTCCACTATTCCTCTGGATACCGACTTCACCGACAGGATGTTACGGGCTATGGCCTGGGCCACCGATCGGGCGTTGTCCTCGGACAGATCCTCGTCGATGTACAGTTCCTTCTCCGTCCATATCTCTCCGTCTCCTGCTATCCCAACCACCGGAGAGACCGGGGCGGTCCCAGCGGTGTCGCCGGACAGGTGCTTGAATGCCTTGTACTTGGGACAGGCCTTGTACTGTGGCGTGGCCTCGTCCTTTAGATACTTACATGGGAGCCCTTCCGGTTCGTCTGAGGAGTTGTTCACCCCTTCGCCCGGGGTCTCTGACACTCCGCAGGTTTTGTCGGAGCAGAGGAAAGGACAGAGGTCCTCCCCTATGTTGCCCTCTATGTACCTCCTTGGGTCCGTGGCGGTGGTCCCTCCTTGCCTGAACCGTCTCCCTGGCTGGGTCATGGTCCCCACCTCGGTGGATATGCTGGACCCTCCGGGGACCTGGGTTATCCTGAGAGATCCGCTTTGAGGCAGTGCCCTGAGCTGTGTCATGGCTTCTTTGGCGGCGTCTCCGTAGAGGTTGCCGTAGAGCCCTCTAGCCAGCATGTCCGCCAGGCCGTTGTCGTCGGTCTCCCTCTCGATCCTGGAGACGCAGTTGCCGTCGTCGTCGAATATCTCGTCGGTCTGCCTGTGCCGCTCCCTCTTCACCATGGCGGTGGTCTGGTATCCCGGCAGGAGAATGTACCGCTCCATGCCGTCGCTGGATCTCCACTTTACCGGAGAACCGTCAGGGGTGGATATGATATCCGCCTCCCCTACGTCCCTTTCCTCGTAGGTCCAGGTTCGCTCCGACAGTCCCCGATATCCTCGGTCGTCGTCCCACGTCCAAGCCCTCTCGACCTTCTGGGCGAAGGGGACCGAGGAGGGAGCCCCTGGGTCGTATGACCGCAGCTCCGAGACCTCCTGTGTTATGTGGGTTTTGTCCATGTCGTAGGATCTGGTGACGGTGTGTTCCATGTGACGCTCCACCCGTACGGTCTCGGACTGGCCTTTTTCGCTGTCGTAATATAGGGCATCCACAACCGAGACCTCACCGCTTTTAGCCGACAGGAGGCAGTATTTCCAGTGTCTATGCTCCTGGTCTCCTGAGCGGGCCACTCCGGTCTGGACGTCGTAACTGTACTTTGCCACCACCGATTTTCTTATCCCTGCCCCTGGCAGGTGTAAGGTGGCCTCGTACTCTGACACCACGTTTATGGGGGTCAGCATGGTGTACCGCCAAGATAAGGTCCCTCCAGGGAGGGCGGTTGTCCCCCACTTGGTGACGCTCTTTAGAGATCCCGAGGGGGTGACCCCGGGGTTCCAACCGGGCTTGCTGTTGGGGTCGTCGTCCGATCCGTCCGGGGCGTCTCCCCTTCGGCCCAATACCACCACTACACCAGAGGCGTAGCCGTCCATGTCCAGAGATCTGGATTCAACGTGGTCCAACATCAGGCCCTTGCAGGGATACTTCCCACAGGGCCTCGGAGGGGCGACCTTCAGAGTCCCGTCTGGGAGCATGTAGGCTATAGCTCCGGCCATGGCCGACAGGTCCAGCACCACGTTAGCCGCCGTTTGGCCTGTGGCAAGGGGCCTGGCGTCCACCGGCAGATCCGCCGCTAAGGTGACGTCCACTTTAAGGCCGCACTCTTTGACCACCTCCGAGAGGACCGACCCCACCGAGGAGCCGTTTAACTGGTGGGGCAGTACAGGGCTTTTCATGAGCCTAAACCCTGCGTCGTACCCCGATACCGCCCAGAGGGATCTGCCATCTTCCACGTTCCCCTGTCTGTTGGCCTGGCACAGTATCCCTTTTTCCATGATTCCCGGGACGTCCCAGTCCTGGCCTAGCTCCGGAGGGTTCTGGAGGAGGACCCTGCCGCTCCAGGTTCCAACCAGTGCCCTAAGCTCTCGGTTATACACGAACTCTACATACCCTTCCGGCAGGGCCGGAGCGGTTATCTCCCTCATCCTCTCACCTCCACAACCACCTCGACGTCCGTTACGTCGGTCCTCCTTGGGCTGACCGACAGGGATAACGTTCCCTCTCCCACCGATTTACCCTCTACAGGAGCCCATAGGTTCCACCAGGGGCTGTACTCCATCCAGACGTAGGACACCCCACCTCGGGGATGGATGGATACCGGTATCTCCCTGACCGTCTGGGCCGTGCCGTCCACATCCACCAAGGCCTTTACGAAGTGGCCCGAGGCCCAGCCGTCTATAGCCCAAAGAGGGACCGACGACAGGTCCATTGCCGCCCCTTCTCCTCTGCTCACCGAGGCTAGAAGGTCCGTTGTCCACCTCATGGACCCGGATATCTGTCCCTCTGCCCAGTGGCATAGCCTTCCGGTACGGCCTTCCACTAGGGCATCTATTACCCACCGAGGGGTTACGTTTACCTCCGCCTCAACAGGGGACCACATCCACAGGAAAGGACGGAATATCTGCATGTCCGCCGACCTCATGCCGCCAAAGCGGATACGGAGCTTGGTTAGCTTTCCGGCGTTGGTGAGGGCGTTAAACCTTATATCCGGGCGGCACAGGCCTATCCTGCCTACACGCAAGGTCTTTAGGTAGAGCATGGCCGTTCGTGGCTCCACCGAAATGGTGAGGGCGTCGAAGGTCTCCTGTATCACCACGTTAGCCACCGCTATCTCTGGCTCCGCCCCCTGGCTCACCGTCCAGCAGCGGGGCAGGTCGTCTCCCATGGAGTAGCCGTTTACCCAGCAGGAATCCATGGCTAGCCTCCTGCCAATGGGCTGTTTATGGACAGAGGGCCGTCATGGGCTCTGGTGGACAGGGCCTGGAGCTCGTAGGTGCGGCCGTCGAAGAACTTGCCGTCGGTGGCTCTGATACGGTGTAGCCCGGACAGCTTTATCTGCTCCACCACGTACTCTATCCCCTGATACGTGAAGACGTCGCCGATCTCGAAAAAGCCCGAGGGATGGGAGATATAGTGTCCCTGGAAGGTGGCTCTGAAACGGACCTTGCCCCCAGGGCGACGGACGAAGACCGTCTCTCCCGAGGCGGTGACCACCATCTCGCCGTGGGGGATCTCCTCTATATCCGACATCTCGTAGTTCGCTATATGGTCGTACATGACATGGGGTCACCTCCTCAGTAGCTGGGATAAAAGGACCGAGAGATACCCTCGCCTA
>JAQUTB010000168.1 GCA_028709985.1 Dethiosulfovibrio sp. | reverse complement strand
GGGTAGCCAGAAGAAACGACGTGGTCGGGCTCAGCGAGAAAGACTGGGATCTCGCGCTTAACGTGACGTTGAAGAGCGTGTTCCTCATGTCCAAGGCGGTCGTGCCTCACATGAAAAAACAGGGTAGGGGAAAAATAGTCAACATAGGGTCGGGTTGGAGCTTAAAGGGCGGTCCCATGGCTGTCTCCTACTGCGCCGCTAAGGGCGGGGTATGGAATCTGACCAGGGCTATGGCTATCGATCACGGACCGGACAACATAAACGTCAACTGCGTATGCCCGGGGGACATAGACACTCCCATGCTCAAGAGCGAATGCGAGCAGCTTGGAGGAACCTACGACGAAGCCTACAAGGAAGAGTGTTCTCAGAGACCTATAAAGAGGCTTGGAACCCCGGAGGACGTGGCTAAGTGCGTGTTCTTTCTGTGCAGCGATATGGCCCCTTGGGTAACAGGCAGCAGTCTGGTAGTGGACGGTGGAGGCATAGCCTAATTTAGCTAGGAGGTTTGACATGTGCTGTAACGACAAAATCGTATATCCCTATATACCAAACTCATCTCCCAAGACACAGAGGGAAATGTTGGATTTTATAGGTGTCGAATCGATCGAGGATCTTCTGGTCGACATACCTCAAGAGCTCAGGATTAATGGAGATATGGACCTCCCCGATCCCTGTCTTTCTGAGGCGGAGCTATATCGCCACATGATCCCCATACTGGAGAAAAACACCTCCGTGAGGGAAGCCATATCCTTTCTTGGAGCGGGATGTTACGACCATCAGGTTCCGGCCATAGTGGACGAGATAATCTCCTCCGGCGAATTTCTCACAGCCTACGCTGGGGAACCCTACGAGGATCACGGCAGATTCCAGGCCCTGTTCGAATATCAGAGCATGATGGCGGAGCTTCTGGACGTGGATGTCTGCAACGTACCGACCTACGACGGAGCTCAGGCCGCAGGAACTGCCCTTAGGATGGCTTCTCGGATAGTCGGCAGAGGCTCGGTTATTCTGGCGGGAGCGATAAATCCCGACCGTAAAAAGGTTATCGAGACCTATTTGGACTCGGTGCTTTCGATAAGGACCGTAGGATACGACTCTGAGACCGGATTGGTCGACATGGAGGGTCTGCGTCAAAAGCTGGATAAAGACGTCGCGGCCGTCTACGTGGAGAACCCCAGCTATCTTGGATCCATAGAGACTCAGGGGCGGTTCATCGCCGATATGTCCCACGAGGCGGGAAGCCTGTTTGTGGTATTCGTCGATCCCAGCTCTCTAGGTGTGCTTCAACCTCCCTCCAGGTATGGGGCAGACATCACCTGTGGGGATATCCAGCCTCTTGGCATACACATGCACTACGGCGCGGGAGGGGGATTCATAGCTACCTCCGACGATCCTGCGATAGTGGAGGAATACCCGTCGAGGCTCTTTAGCCTAGCCCCAACATCCCACGGTGAATGGGGATTTGGCGATGTTCTTTGGGAGAGGACCTCCTTCGCCAACCGCGACAACGCCAAGGAATTCGTGGGAACCCACGCCGCTCTATGGGGAATAGCCGCAGGGGTCTACCTGGCCACCATGGGGCCTAAAGGTATGGAGGAACTAGGTAGAGGGATAATGCAGCGATCCCTCTACGCCAAGAGGCTTCTTTCGTCTCTGCCCGGAGTGAAGGTCGATAGGTTTAAATCCATCTCTTTCAAAGAATTCATCGTGGATATAAACGCTACTGGCAAAACGATCAAAGAGTTGAACGGCTATCTTTTGGAAAAGGGAATTTTCGGAGGCAAGGATATATCCTCGGAATTTCCCGAACTCGGTCAAGCGGCGCTTTACTGTGTGACCGAGATGGTCTCTCCTGAGGATATAGAGACCCTGGTAGAGGCCATCAGGGGCTTCTTGGCGTAGTTTAGGAGGATATTTATCATGGACATGAAAACTAAACTGAGAAGATTTCACCAGGCCAGCTGGGATGAACCGATTATCTTTGAGCTGAGCGAGCCAGGGCAGAGAGGGGTCCTCATCCCTCGTGTCGGAAGTAAGGTCAAGGATGAGGTGGGGGACGGTATTTCGGAGATACCCTCCTGTGTGAGGAGGACCGATCTTCCTGACCTCCCTGAGATGGGGCAATTTCAGGTTTTGCGTCACTTCAATCACCTGGCCCAGGAGAACTTAGGCGCGGACTATAACGTGGATATCGGTCAGGGAACCTGCACTATGAAGTACAGCCCAAAGGTAAACGAGGCATTTGTGTCCAATCACAAGATGGCCGACATCCATCCCTGCCAGGAAGAGTCCACTGTCCAGGGGGCCTTGGAGATCATGTACCGTTTGGGAGAGTGTTTCAGGGAGATATGTGGCCTGGACTGTTTCAGCCTACAGCCTGGAGGGGGTTCCCACGGAGCCCTTGCGATGGCCTCGGTTGTGAGGGCCTACTTCAAGGGTAAAGGCGAGGACAGGGACGAGGTCATAACCACCTTTTTCTCCCATCCTGCCGATGCCGCCGTGCCGATCGTCAAGGGATTTAAGGTGGTGGTCCTCCCACCAGACGAAGAGGGCCTCCCCGACCTGGAGGCTTTCAAAGCGGCTCTTTCGGAGAGGACCGCGGCTATATTCTTCACCAACCCAGAGGACACCGGGATATACAACAGCAGGATAAGGGAGTTTACGGGGCTAGCTAGATCCGTTGGGGCTCTTTGCTGCTACGACCAGGCCAACGCCAACGGCCTTTTGGGGATAGCCAGGGCCAAAGAGGCCGATTTCGACCTCTCATTCTTCAACCTTCATAAGACCTTCTCTTCCCCTCATGGATGTGGTGGCCCGGCGACTGGGTTGGTAGCAGCAAGAGAATATCTCAGGGATTATCTGCCCGCTCCACTGGTGATCAAGACCGGCAACAGCTATTCCCTCGACTGGGATCTGCCCAAAAGCTGCGGAAAGGTGAAGTCCTTCTATGGAACCTTACCGGCCATAGTCAGGGCTTATGCCTGGATAAGGACGCTCGGTGCGGATGGACTTAAAGAGGCCTCTATGGTGGCTGTGTTGAACAATAACTACGTCATGAAGAAGCTATTGGCGATAAAGGGATGTTCCATGGCCTATCCTCATCATCGCGCTAGGGTCGAGCAGGTTCGTTATTCCTGGGAGAGGATGAAGGAGGAGACCGGCTTTGGGACCGGCGACGTTCAAAGAAGGATAGCCGACTTTGGGACCCACTACTGGTCTAGCCACGAACCATGGGTCATACCGGAACCCTTTACCATCGAGCCCTGTGAGTCCTACTCAAAGGCCGACCTTGACGAGTACTGCGCCATCTTGGAGCGTATCTCATACGAGTGTTACAACGAACCGGAGATCGTAAAATCGGCTCCCAACAGCAGCACCATACATCACGTGGACCACGATGTTCTGGACGACCCTGAACGCTGGGCCATAACCTGGAGGTCCTACCGAAAGAAGTACGATGGCTACTTCAAGAAAAAATAGTTTTTAAGGGAACCACTAAAAACGCTGATCCTCGGAGAGACCGTTCCGACAGGACGGATGCGGAGCGGTCTCTCCGAGGGACTCAAAGGCGAGTTTTTAGAGATGCCCTTAAGATAAAGGGGGAGTCTGATGATAAAAATAGGTCTGATCGTTAACCCTATAGCTGGAATGGGTGGCGCGGTCGCCCTGAAGGGTACGGACGGAGAATATCTGGACAGGGCTAGAGCTATGGGAGCTGTGCCCAAATGCCACGAAAGGGTCGCCTCTGCCCTGTCAGTTTTGAAAGACCAGGATATGCGCTGGATCACCTGTTCCGGCCCCATGGGAGGGGATATCCTAAGAGATCTTGGCTTTCCTCACCGGGCGCTTCCGGGATTTGGGGCTTCGACGACCGGATCTGACACCGTAACGGCGGCTGAGGCTATGTTGAAGGAGGATGTCGATCTACTGGTTTTCGCCGGTGGGGATGGGACAGCAAGGGACGTAGCCTCGGTGGTGGGGCAGAGACTTACGGTTTTGGGTATACCCGCTGGGGTGAAAATCCACTCCGCGGTCTTTGCCAAAACCCCAAAGTTAGCGGGATACGCGATCAGGGAATACGTCGAAGGGGTCCGTCGGGAAACTCGCCCAGCGGAGGTTATGGATATCGACGAGGACCTTTTTAGGATGGGGCAGGTAAGCGCCAGGCTCTTCGGGTATATGAACGTACCGGTATCAAGTCGGTCGATGCAGGCTAAAAAGTCGGGCAGACACATCGATAGCTCGAAGGTCAGGCTTGAGGAGGTTGCGGCTTCTGTCGCGGATCTCATGGAAAGAGGGACCCTATATCTATTGGGATCAGGCTCCACTGTGACGGCAGTCTCGGCCCGTCTGGTTATGGACGGGACCCTTTTAGGCGTCGACGCTGTCTTGGACGGATGCTTGGTGGGCAAAGATCTCTGCGAGAGGGGCCTACTGGATTTGATCGATCGCCACGATGGGGATATCAAAATAGTGGTCTCTCCAATAGGTGGGCAAGGTTTTATATTCGGACGGGGTAACCAACAGTTTAGTCCTGCCGTCATAAGGGCTGTTGGCAAGGAAAACATCGTCGTTATGGCGACCCAGGACAAGATGGACGATCTTTTTGGAAGGCCTCTTTTGGTCGACACGGGAGACGAAAGGCTGGACGAGGAATTGTGTGGCTACGTCTCGGTTTTTGTGGGATGGAACAGAAAGGTAATGTGGTTTTTGAGCGATAGCTGATTTTACATCTGAGGAGGCTTTGATATGGATTCTTACGGGATATGGGCGGCTCTTCCACCTTTAGTCGCGATAGTGCTGTGCTTCAAAACCAAGATGGTGCTTCCCTCTCTTTTTGCAGGGCTTCTCACCGGAGCGATGGTGATATCAGGAGGCAACGTCCTATCCGGTGTGGGATACGCACTCGAAAAGATAGTGGAGAACGTCGTAGACCCCTGGAACGCAAGGCTGCTTCTCTTCACCATGTTCATGGGGGTGGGAATATCCTTCATATG
>JAQUTB010000167.1 GCA_028709985.1 Dethiosulfovibrio sp. | reverse complement strand
AAGGGTTTGGAAACCCCGATGCAGACCTTATCATGAACTGCTGGAAGGCCGAGAGGGCCGGCATCAAGACCGTCCTCATCACCGACGAGTACGCCGGTCGTGACGGAGCCAGCCAATCCCTGGCCGACTCCTGCCCCGAGGGAGATGCCTGCGTGACCGCGGGTAACGCCAACGAGCTGATCATGCTTCCTCCTATGAAGAAGATCATCGGCGAGCTTCCCGTCGCTGACGTTATCGCCGGAGGTTTCTTCGGAACCCTTCAGGAGGACGGTAGCCTTGAGGTCGAGATTCAGGCGATCCTCGGCGCCACCAACGAGCTTGGCTTCAACAAGATCGGCGCTTACACCATATAGCGAATGAGACGCCATTTCATGATAAGGAGGTGCTGCTGATATGGGTAAGTTGGCCGGAAAGAAGTTGATCCTCCTGGGCGAGCGCGATGGCGTTCCCGCCCCGGCTATGGAGGCCTGCTTCAAAAACAGCGGCGCGGAAGTAATTTTCTCAGTTACCGAGTGCTTCGTCTGAACGGCGGCAGGAGCGATGGACCTGCAGAACCAGCAGCGCGTTAAAGACGCTGCTGAGAAGTACGACCCCGCGGATATAGTGGTCGTACTGGGATCCTCCGACGCGGAAGGCGCAGAGATATACGCCGAGACCGTGTGCAACGGAGATCCCACCTACGCAGGACCTCTCGCCGGCGTCCCGTTGGGACTTGCCGTCTATGACGTTTTTGATCAGGAGATTCGGGACGAAGCTGACCCGGAGGAATGGGAGAACCAGATCAGCATGATGGAGATGGTTCTTGAGCCTGAAGCCCTTGCCGAAGCGGTAAAGGGAATTCGGGATCAGTACTCAAAGTACACCCTGTAGCCGTAAGAGGAGGGGAACAAATGACCTATCGTGTGGTTCATTATATAAATCAGTTCTTCGCTGGTATTGGCGGAGAGGAAAAAGCGGATATCAAACCTGAGGTCAGAGAGGGCGTAGTTGGCCCCGGTATGGCCCTTAACGCAGCCTTCAAGGGCGAGGCAGAGGTGGTCGCTACCGTAATATGCGGAGATAACTACTTCGCCGACAACATCGACGACACCTCCGATTTCATCGCCTCTAAGGTGAAGGAGTTTAACGCCGACGGATTCGTCGCCGGCCCCGGATTCAACGCCGGTCGTTACGGTACCGCCTGCGGAGCCATCTGCTGTGCGGTCGGAGAGAAGCTTGGCATCCCCACAGTCACAGCTCTTTACCCCGAGAACCCCGGTGCGGAGATGTACAAGAAGGGCACCTACGTCATCGTAGCTGCCGACAGCGCCAGAGGTATGGGCAAGGCCGTTCCCGCTATGGCTTCCCTTCTGCTCAAGCAGATGAAGGGCGAGGCCATCGGCACTCCTGATGAGGAGGGCTACATCGAGAAGGGCGTCCGCATCAACATGTTCTACGAGAAGGTCGGTGCTGAGCGCGCCATCGATATGCTCATAAAGAAGCTCAAGGGCGAGCCCTTCAAGACCGAGTACAAGATGCCCGTGTTCGACAGGGTCGATCCCCGTCCCGCTATAAAGGACATGTCCAAGGCCAAGATCGCCCTGGTCACCTCCGGCGGTATCGTGCCCTTTGGCAACCCCGATCACATCGCCGCTTCCAGCGCCCAGAATTTCGGTGAGTACGACATCACCGGCGTTATGGACCTCAAAGAGGGCGAGTATCAGACCGCTCACGGCGGATACGATCAGACCTACGCCAACCAGGATGCCGACAGGGTTCTTCCCGTTGACGTTCTCAGGGATATCGAGAAGGAAGGCCGCATCGGCTCTTTGCATCATCTCTTCTATACCACCGTCGGAAACGGCACAGCCGTAGCCAACTCCAAGAAGTTCGGCGTCGAGATGGGCAAGAGGCTTAAGGCCGCCGGAGTTGACGCCGTGATCCTCACCTCCACCTGAGGAACCTGTACGCGTTGCGGTGCAACGCTCGTTAAGGCCATAGAGGAGACCGCTGATGTTCCTGTGGTCCACATGGCTACTATCGTTCCTATCTCCCTCAGCGTAGGGGCTAACAGGATCATCCCGACAGTGGCGATCCCTCACCCCCTAGGCAACCCAACCATGACCGCAGCGGAGGAGAAAAAGCTTCGCCGGCATCTGGTCGACAAGGCCCTCAAGGCCCTCGAGACCGAGGTCACGGAGCAGACGGTCTTCAAGGACGAAGACTAATCCTATCAAGTTAGGTTAAAAGCGAGGCCTTCGGGTCTCGCTTTTTTATGGTTTATTTTTGTAACATAATGTTTTTTATTTATGGATCAAAAAGATATAAAATATATTGGCTTAATGTCTTCCTCCTGTGCCGAGGGCATGAAGTCTATCTATAGTGTAAATTGGGATAACACAGAACTATCTCTAGAGCAAGACTTCTATAAAACAGGAATAAGAGGTTCATTTATCATTCCTATTGGTGTAGAATCTAGGTGTGAAGGCGATAACGACGATAAGAAGTTACAGTAAGGCAGATATTTTTGAACAAGCCCCGTCAATATTGCATTTTTTTTAGGGAGGTGTTTTTTCTTTAGGCAACAAAACACGCACAAAAAGAAACACAATAGGTCTTTTTAAATTTTATCATAATTTTGAGGAGGGTCCCTACCGATGGATCAGCTTATGAGCATAGTGCAGGGGATAAACAGCATTCTTTGGGGATATGTCCTAATCGTTCTTCTATGTGGAACCGGTCTTTATTACACTTTAAGGCTTAACTTTGTCCAGGTCAGAAAGTTTGGCGCTGTCTGCAAGCAGACTTTTGGTGGTCTCACCCTCAGTGGCGAGAAGGCGGGCAAGGACGGAATGTCCTCCTTCCAGTCCCTCGCCACGGCTATCGCCGCTCAGGTCGGGACGGGCAACCTGGCTGGAGCCGCTACGGCTATCGCAGCTGGCGGTCCTGGCGCTATCTTCTGGATGTGGGTTGCGGCGTTCTTCGGCATGGGAACCATCTTCGCTGAGGCGGTACTGGCCCAGACCTACAAGGTCAGAGACGACCACGGTCAGATCACCGGTGGCCCTGCCTACTACATCAGGGACGGTTTCGGCAGCAAGTGGATGGCCGGATTCTTCGCGGTCACGATAATCATGGCTCTTGGTTTCATCGGCAACATGGTCCAGTCCAACTCCATAGCCGACGCCTTCAGCACCGCCTTCGGCATACCCAATCTCTACGTCGGCATAGCGGTGGCCCTTCTCGGAGCTCTGATATTCTTCGGTGGCATCGGCCGTATAGCGTCCTTCACGGAAAAAGTGGTCCCTCTCATGGCTCTCCTTTACCTCATTGGCGGGCTTTATATCCTTGTGACTCAGGCTTCCAACCTGATCCCTGCCATAAAGATGATATTCGTCGGCGCCTTCGATCCTAAGGCCGCCACAGGTGGACTTATCGGTGTGGGAGTCAAAGAGGCCATCCGTTACGGAGTTGCCAGGGGCCTTTTCTCCAACGAGGCCGGTATGGGATCCACCCCTCATGCTCACGCTGTCGCCAAGGTCAAGCATCCGGCCCAGCAGGGACTCGTGGCTATCATGGGAGTCTTTATAGACACCTTTGTCGTGCTTAATATGACCGCTCTCGTCATCTTCGCCACCGGGGCCATAGACGGCCAGACCACCGGTATCGCTCTGACCCAGAAGGCCTTCGAGATGGGACTTGGCTCCTTTGGAAACCCCTTCATAGCCATATGCCTCCTGTTCTTCGCCTTCTCCACCATAGTGGGCTGGTATTTCTTCGGAGAGGCCAACATAAAATATCTGTTCGGCTCAAAGGGCCTCACCCCCTACAGATTGCTGGTCATGGCCTTCATCGTCCTAGGGTCAACCCTCAAGGTCGACCTAGTCTGGGAGCTTGCCGATACCTTCAACGGCCTCATGGTGCTTCCAAACCTCATAGCTCTGATCGCTTTGGCTAAAGTCGTCAGCAAGAGTCTCGAGGAATATGAAGAAGATGGTACTTTAAAAGTTAAATAAATATATTACTTAAAAAATAGAGACTATAGGCTTATGGCTTATAGTCTCTATTTTTTAAGTCCCTATGGAAATACGGACTATATGTATTATGTATAATCCATCTTTTTTTATCATCCGTTCTTGACGTATACCATCTGAGAGTTGTATATATGTGGTGGTATGTAAGGTTATAGTCAAGGTAGCTATTTTTCGCGTTTTTCTGTGGAAGAGCTGTATTTATGCAGCCGATCAAAACGGAGGTGAGTTCGTGAGAACACCGATGTACCACGAACACGTCGCACTTGGCGGTAACATGGTCGACTTTGGGGGATGGGATCTTCCCGTCCACTACGAGCCGGGAATCAAGGTTGAGCACCTCACGGTGCGTTCCAAGGCGGGGCTGTTTGACGTGTCCCACATGGGAGAGTTCTGGGTGGAGGGGCCGGATGCCCTAAAATTCGTCCAGAACCTGGTCACCAACGATATATCCACTTTGGCCGATGGACAGGTTCAGTACAACATGATGTGCTATCCCAGCGGCGGAGTGGTGGACGACCTTTTGGTCTACAAGGCATCCGATACCAGGATTCTTTTGGTGGTAAACGCCTCCAACGTGGACAAGGATTTCGCCTGGGTTATGGAGAACCTGAAGGGAGAGGTCAAGGCGGAGAACGTCTCCTCTAAGACCGCGGAGGTCGCGTTCCAGGGCCCAATGGCACAGGATATCCTTCAGAGGATCACCGACGTGGACCTATCCGACATAGGCTTTTTCTTCTTCAAGGAAAACGTCAAGGTTGCAGGGATAAACGCCCTAGTCTCTCGCACAGGCTACACCGGTGAGGACGGTTTCGAGGTCTACGTCGACTGGGGAGACGGTGTCAAGGTCTGGAACGCCATCCTGGAGGCAGGAAAGGACGACGGAGTTCTCCCCATAGGCCTTGGAGCCAGGGACAGCCTCAGATTTGAGGCGTGTCTCCCACTTTACGGCCACGAGATAGACAAGGATATCACTCCCCTTGAGGC
>JAQUTB010000166.1 GCA_028709985.1 Dethiosulfovibrio sp. | reverse complement strand
TCTGGATACGCCATACCTGAAGGCCATTGCCACGGTGTGCCCAAGGACTCCTCCTGCTACCTGTTTGGCCCCGAAGGCGCTCTTGAATATCAGTGAGAACACCGCCGGTATCTCGGAGAAATGGGTTACGACCACCACGAGTGAGCCAAGTATGTATAGCCCCGCCATGAGGGGAACCACTATCTCCGCGACGTGGGCGATGCGCCTGAGGCCTCCGAATATGACGAGGGCAGTCAGGACTATGGTGGCTCCCGCCACGTATACCTCGTTGAGGTTGAACGCTCCTCTGAGCCCTGCTGCTATGGAGTTACACTGGACGGCGTTGAATATGAAGGCCATGGCGACGATGATAGAGAAGGCAAAGAGAACCCCCATCCACTTCTGGCCGAGCCCCTTTTCGAGGTAGTAGGCCGGGCCTCCGCGGTAGGTTCCGTCCTCGCTCTTTACCCTGAAGACCTGGGCTAGGGTGGCCTCCCCAAATATGGTGGCCATTCCCACCAGGGCGGTTATCCACATCCAGAAGATGGCCCCTGGGCCACCTGATACCAGCGCGGTGGCCACCCCCGCTAGGTTTCCCGTTCCAACCTGGGCTGCGAGGCCGGTGCAGAGCGCCTGGAAAGGGGTTATCCCCCCCTCAGCGGATGTCCTGCCGCTGAACATGACCTTGAACATGTGTCCAAAGTGTCTTATCTGAGGCAGCCCCAGTCTTACTGAGTAGAATATGCCCGTTCCTAAAAGAAGCCACACCATCAACTTTCCCCACAGTATACCGTTTGCCACGCTCACTAATTCTTGGATCACTGGATAACCTCCTAAAGACGATAAAGATGATCTTGCTGATAAAGGCAAGTCGTGCCATTCTAAACAAATATCTGGATCTTCGCAACTGTGTATGCAAAAAAGTTTCGTTGGTTCGATAAATAAGCCATCTATAGCTGATCTTTTTTCCCTAAAAAGCTGCTTTATGATGAGGTTCAAGCTGTTTTTTAGGCATTCAGCTGTGTCAAATTTTCTAGTAGGCTAGAGTATAAATTAATCATGGGGGTCCCAAAAGGGGCCCCCATGATTTTGGCTCTGTTTATGGAAACTCTAAAAACGCTGGTCCTCGGAGAGATCGCTCCGACAAAGCGGTCTCTCCGATGGACTCAAGCGTGAGTTTTTAGAGATCCCCTTTAGCTATTTTAGCGCCGGTTTTTTTGACGTTCCTCTACCGGTGGAGAAGGTGCTGAGCCTGTCCTGGATGGACCTGGACAGCATCGATACCGTCTCCGCTTCTTTTGCGACCGTTTCTGACGCTCTAGCGGTCTCGTCGGCGGAGTTTTTAACCCCGTCTATCCTCTGAGCTATATCCACTGTGGATCTGGATGCCTGGTCCACCGCTCTTGCCATCTCGTTGGCTGAGGCCGCCTGTTCTTGGGAGGTTGCGGCTATGTTTTGCATGGCGTCGTTGACCAGTGCTATCTGTCTCAGCGCCTCGTCGAGGCCAACTTTCGCCTCGTCTGCGCTTTTGACAGTGCGAGTCATTATCTTACCTGACTCGGCGGTGATTTCCACCGATTCCTTAGTTTGGTTCTGTAGGCCTTCTATGAGTTTACCTATGCTCCCCGCCGCCTGTCCCGATTCCTCCGCCAGCTTTCTGACCTCTTCGGCGACCACAGCAAAGCCTCTTCCCGCCTCTCCTGCTCTTGCCGCCTCTATCGCTGCGTTTAGAGCCAGAAGGTTGGTCTGGTCCGCTATGGAGTTTATGGTCTCTATAAATCCGGTGATCTCCTGGACCGATCCGGTGAGGCTCGAGAGGGTTTTGAGGCTCTTTTGAGCCTTATCCCCTACGTCTTTGATGTCTTTGATTATGCTGCTTACGATAGCTACCGCTTCCTGGGATGTCTTGCTGGCGTTGGCTGTGGCCTCGGTCCCCTGGGTCGCGGAGTTAGCCGCCATTGACGCGCTGGATGATACCTCCTCGACCCCGGCGTTGGTCTCCTCAAGGGCTGCGGCGTTTGTCTCGGAGAGGGACGCTACGTCCGATACCGAACGCCTTACCTCCTCCATGGCGGCGTTGGTCTGTTCGCTTAAGGCCGCCAGGCTTCCGGTGCTGTCCGCTATCTTGTGGCTTTCGTCGGTTATCCCCTCTATGGTGTTTCTGAGGCCGCTGACCATGGATGACAGAGCCTCTATCATCTCCCTCAGCGCGTCTTTGCCCTTATAGCCTATGGATGAGGGATCGACGGTCAGGTTTCCGTCCCTTATCTCGAGGGCCATAGCCGAAGCCTTTCTGAGTGGAGTGACTATGCTCTTGAAGGTCAGATAGACCGCCAAGATAACCGCCAAGAGGGCGAACCCAGCCACAATAAGCTGGACGGACGTTACCTTGGCTACCATAGCCCCTATCGAGGATAGCGGATAAGCTATGGCAAGGGAGAGTCCGAAGGAGGTTGCCCCGTAGAACGCGTGGAAGGACTGCCCCACCCACTCTACCTCCATGGCTCCTGACTTGCCCTCCACCATGGATTTTGCCATGGACTGGACCGAGGGAGTGCTTTCGGTATCCTTAGCCAGGTTTATCTCCATGATCCTCTCTTTGATCGGCCCTACCAAAATGATCCCTTCTGCGCTGAGAAGTATGGGTTGTCCCTCTCCCAGTATCTGAAGACGCCCAGCGAAGTTAACCAGCGATTCCATGCTCACGTCCGATCCCAGTACCCCCACGACCTTGCCGGTTTCGTCCTCTATGGTCACACATAGAGAGAACACAGGCTTGTTGGTGATATTGTCCACATAGGGCTCGGTTATTATCACCTTTCCTCGTTGGCTCATGGCGTGGATGTACCAGCCTCTTTTTCTCGCGTCGTAAGTTGACGGCTGTTGAAATCTCGTACCGTCGGAGAACCTTCCGTCCCTCTCGAAGCCGAAGTAGATGTCCTGGAAGCCAAAGCCCTTGTGTGCCTCGGTCAGTTCCACCATCAGATCCTCCATGGGCTTTAGATCGTTGATTCCCTCTTTGTTCCAAGCCCTTTCGGTTACCTTTGCGGCGTTGACCATGATAGCGGTCATCTTGTTCAGGTTTTCCTCGACGGTGAGAAGGGCTATCTTAACCGTCTCGTCTCCAGTCTTAATCAGTTGTTCGGTCAAAACCCCTTTGCTCCTGATGGCTCCCACCCCGGCCATCACCGCTATTACCACCAGAACCGCTGCAACCATGGATATAAATTTACCCTTTATAGACAAGAAAATCCCTCCGTTCTCTCCAGTATACACAGATGGGCAACAGCTCCCTACAAAGTTATTGTGCCAAAAAAAACAACAGTCTGTATAGTATGCATTGTTGTCTGGGATGGCTTGTCTATCGTGGATTTTAGTGTACAATTAGTGGGTATTCGATTATACAGGAGGAATGTGTATGATTTCACGTGAAAGGATAAATGCGTTAGGCTGGATCCTGGTGGTTGTGGCCTATGTCTGTTTCCCTCGGACGTGCCATGCTCTGGACGTCTCCTTTTCGGCTCCGGAGAGGGTTGGGTTGGGGGAGCCCTTCGTCGTCTCGGTGTCTATCTCGGGCGACGTCAGCCGGTCGACCCTGTCCTGGAGGGGTAAGAATATACCCCTTGACCTTAGGCAGGTCGAAGGCGGCCCAATGGTCGGAAGTGTCGTTTTAGGGACCGATTCCATTGAAAAGCCCTCCAGTGGAGAGATCCTGAAGATATGGGTGGCATCGGGGGGTACGACTTACGTCTCCAGGTGGTCCATCGACGTTATGCCTAAGAAATATCCCTCGGAGAAACTGTCGGTTAACCCTGCCATGGTAACTCCACCGGCGTCGGCAAAGGCCAGAATCGCTAAGGAACGGCGGCTTGTCCGAGAGGCTTTGGGCTCTGTGTCTAAGGAGGTACGGTGGGAGCTCCCATTGATCAAGCCAGTGCCAGGGTCGGTCACCAGCGTCTACGGCAAGAGGAGGATCTATAACGGGATTTTGAAGGGACGTCACGGTGGGGTGGACTACCGGGCAACGAACGGTACGCCGACAATGGCGGCCGCCTCTGGAAAGGTGGTTCTGGTGGGGGATCACTACTACGCTGGGAAATCGGTGTACATCGATCACGGTGGTACGTTGGTGTCCATGTATTTTCATCTTTCCAGGATAGACGTTAAGGTCGGTCAGGTGGTGGAGGCGGGGGACGTCATCGGTATGACCGGTAGCACCGGCAGGGTGACAGGGCCGCATCTGCACTTCGGGGTCGCCCAGGGAGGCAGGATGATCGATCCGGCCCCCCTGATTTCGTCCGGTCTGGATGATCTATCAAGGGGAAACTCTCGGGGCAGAATGGTCCTCAAATAGGCGCGGAGAAGCGGACTCCTCTCCTGACTATGGTGTTGTAGACGTGTTCCTCCAGCAGGGTCCTGGCGCTGGCTCCGTCCCTTTCCTCCAGGGCGTCGATGATCTTTCTGTGTTCTCTGTAGGTGCGGTGTTCGCTGTTTGGGAAGGCGCTTTCCGGCGGCATGTCCAGCTCTATGTTGTAGAATAGGCCGAAGTGGAATGTGTACAGCGACGATCTCCAGTAGGCTTGCCGGAAATATCTCTCGATATACCTGTTTCCGGCAAGCTCGACTATTTTAGAGTGAAACTGTTCGTTCGCCTTGGCGTACTCGGCCTTGTATCGACCCAGGTGGAACAAAGACCTTTCCCTCTCGTTCAGTTCTCTGAGGTAGGATATGTCCTGGTCCGTGACCTTTTCAGCCGCTATCTGGATGGCCTTGCCCTCCAGGGCGCTCCTGGTTGCGAACACCTCCTCCATGTCCTCTTTTGACAGGACCGGAAGGGTATATCCCCTCTTACCCCTGGTCTTGTCCAGTACCCCCTCTGCGACGAGTCTGCTTAGGGCGTGTCTGACAGGGGTTCTGCTCAGTTTTAGCGTCTCAGCTAGGTCAGGCTCGTAGATCCTGTCTCCCGGTCTGACCCTGTGGGCGACTATCTGGTCTATCACCATCATGAAGGCTTTTTCGTCG
>JAQUTB010000165.1 GCA_028709985.1 Dethiosulfovibrio sp. | reverse complement strand
CCAGATGTAACGAAGCACTAAATCCGGTGGTCTCGGACAGCCGCTCCCACGCTCTCTCCATGGCAGCTTTGGAAACCTTGGCCTCGGAGGGACCGACGGCAAGGGCGACCACCAAGGCACACAGGGCGACAAAAGTTCACATCTTCGCTGCTGCTTTCCGTACCATGTTATCCCCTCCCATAGCCCCACGGATCAAGAGGAAAAGCCGCTTTTTTGCAGGACCACATAGTTCTTTTTTATGTTGTCGTGAAACCGCTCGGGCAGATTATCCCAAACGAACAGGTCCACTCTGAAGGGCAAGGAGCTCTCCTCAAAGGCCTCTTTAAGCTCAAACACCGAATTGACCTGCTCCTCAGAGGCAAAAACCACCATATCAAGATCGGAATAAGGCCTCGCCGTGAAACTTACCCTGGAGCCATAAACCCAGACCTCGGTGTTTGGAAGATACCGGCCCAACAGCCTAACTATCTCCTCTCTCTGGGAGGAGGTTATGTCGATATCCCGCAGCTCACCGTTATTCATGCCCATCTATCTCCGCTCAGGGCCTGATAAAGCTCGACAACGTCTCTGTAGAAGTCGTCGACGACCGCCAACACCTGATCGGCCTTTTCCGCAGAGTAGTCGTGGGACGTGCTCTGACGAGCGTTGATATAGCGAACCCAGTTTTCCACCGACCCAACAATACTGGCCTCTCCAGCGAGGCGGATAATCGACTTTGGGCTTCCGCTTGCGGCCTCAGCAAAGCCCTCTTCGTGAAGATAGCGCTTACAGCTTTTCCAGGCAACCTCCAGAGAATACTCAAACCGCTTAACCAAAGAATCCTGGATAGCCTCTCTCTCCAGATCGCTACGGTCGGCGGTATCGTCCTTATATGCGTTGAGCATCTCCTCAAATCGTCTTATGGCCTTTTTAAATTGGTCAAAGTCCATGGCCAAGATCCCCTCCTCACTATCGACAAAGGTTACCTAACGATATTACATCGACAGCCTCAAAAAGGACAGACCAGAGTTCCTATGCTTTAGGCCTTCCTGCGACAGGTTAAGAGTGGGGCAAGTTGGATAATCCATGGCCAAAAGGCCGTCATAACGACATAGCGATAGGCGACGTGATCTGTCGACCATCTCATTGCCGTGACAGAGGCTAGGAACAGGCCGAGGAAGGCCCCCCACAGAATCTCCGCAAGGCAAATTCGGCTCAATCTGTCTCGCCGGATAAAGGCGATGTAAATCAGAGCCATAGCGGAAAGCAAGGCGACCACAGAAAGTAACGTCATATTGCCGTCGGACATGATGCCGTAGCGTAGCTGAACGGACCTGTAGTATACGTGCTTCATGACCCCCGCTCTCTCCTCGCAGAGCCAACGGATAACGGGGCAGAGGGCCAGAAGAGAAACCTGCACAATAAACACAAAAAAGAGGAAAAAGGCCCTGGGAGAGACTTTCCCGGGCCTTTTTATCGAAGCGCCTATCTTACCGGCTCCCCTGTTTCGAAGGGATATCCTTCGTTGCTCCATCCTATCCAACCGTCGCTGAACATAGAGGTATCATCAAGGCCCATGGCCCTAGCGTAGAACCAGACCTCCGCAGCCCGCCAGCCGCTACCGCACATAAACGATAGATGCTTTGACGTATCGATGCCGCAGCTCTCCCACATGGAAAGAATATCTCTAGGCTCTCTCATGGTTCCGTCCAGGTTGCGATAGTAATCCAGAGAGTTGGAGTCGGTCTTGCCTGCGTAGGCAAAGACGGAGCCTGGAATACGTCCCTTTCTGTGGTGGTAGGAGTATCCCGAGGCCTCACCGATATGCTCATCCCAGGTCCTTATGTCCACCAACACAAAACTATCGTCGCTAGCAAGTCTCTCCCTGGTCTGGTCAAGAGAGTCCAATATTTCAGGCCTGCCAGGGGATGTTCTGCCGAAGTCGTCGATGGGCTCGGCCTTAACGCTATCGGTGTCCAGCGAGTATCCCCCACGTACCCAGCTACCTATGCCACCGTTGAGGACCCTGACGTCTTCGACTCCCAGATACTCCATGACAAATGCCACCCTGTAGGCCGCCATCTGGTTTTCACCGGTAACGACGACGGTATCGCTCGCGGAAACGCCAAGTCTCTTGGCCAGGTCTATCAGCTTATCGTCGGAGGCCAAGATCCACATGGTCACAGGTTTATCCTCGCCTTTCAAGAGTCGTTCTACCGGAGGTTCCACCCAGTCGGTGTCGACGTGAACTGCACCAGGTATATGGCCCTTGGCGTAAGAGTTCTTTTCCTCCCCCCAACTGGCCTCCAGTATTATGACCTTTCCGGCGTTTTCGAAGGTCTCCGGCCTCTTGCCGTCCACAAGGTCCTTCAGCACCTCAGCAGGTATCAAGAGACTGTAGCCAGGCAGACTATCCACAGGACGATCAGGATCGTTGATCCATTTTTTAGCATCGTAGGTTAATATATCGCTAAAACCTCTGCCTTCAAGCCATCCCTTAACCTTGGCGGCGTCACGACCGTTTATATCGTACAACACAACCTTTTTGTCCTTTGCGATCCCCTTGTCCGACAGAGCCTGCTTTAAAACCTCTTCTCCGTCCTTGCTGTCAATATCGAGCCAGGAAGAGGAAAAATTGACCGCACCGGCGATATGGCCTCCTCTGGAGACATCGCCCAGCCTCCAGCCGTTAAAGGCATCGCTGTCTCTGGTGTCGACTAGCACACAGTTTCCCCCACCGATAAATTCCTCCAACCGATTCGTGTCTATCTCCTCCGAGAAAGCCACCGAGTGGGACAAAAGCGGCGTCATCAAAAGGACAAGCCCTACTATCGCTCTGAAACCCATAAGCATCATCTCTCCCTATCCTAAATAAATTATGTTTTAGAATAGAGATTATACCTATAAGACCGGAGAGCGTACAGCCCCTATACAGGTATAAAGACCTCCGGCTCCCTTCTGGCGGAGAAGTTATCCCATAGCCTTTTGCCCACCGACGCCACCGGTTCAAGGGTCAGGACCCTGGCGCCGGTGGGACAGCCCTTGACGCAGGCACAGCAGAAGGTGCAGGCGACTCCGTCGGTGAGGGACGGATCGAGGAGATCTATGGCCCCAACTGGACACAAAGAGGCGCATTTGCCGCAGAGGGTACACTTCTCCACGATCGTCTCCGGTGAACCCTCGGGCATAACCGACGGCTCTTTGTAGGGCTCCTTGCCAGGAAGCTCCACTTCCGCCATGTCGTCCAGGCCTCCAAGGCAGAGCTCTCTGATAGCCCTTCCGAAGGACTGGGCCTGAGCCATATCGTCCTGGTCCGGCCGTCCCATGGCGGTGGGGTATTCCTCCGTGGCGAAGGAGTGTTCCCCGATAAAAGCGCCACCGGCCACGACCTTAAACCCCGAGCCACGAAGGGTGTTCCCCAGCTCCAGCAGGGCGTCGTCATAATGCCTGTTTCCGTAGACAACCACGGCTACGGCGGGCCGTCCGTCCCCTTTCAAGGTCTCAAGAAAGGATCTGACCTCCTTGGGGATTCGACCGGAGTATACCGGCACTCCTACGACGACTATATCCCCTGCGATAGGTTCATTCGTTCTGTCGGAGGGAGCGGTGACGTTCAACATCTCGCTGGGCTCTCCCCATCCCAAACGAATTCCCCCAAGGACCTTTAACGTCGTCCCTGTGGGAGAATATCCCACCGCCACGAGCTTCATGTTTTCCAAGATAAATCCCCTCTTCCCAATTGATAAAGGCTATCGACAATATTACATCGATAGCCTCAAAAAGGACAGGTGGGAGCTACAACGAGACCCTTGATTTGCTGTTCCCGTGATCGAACAGGGTCTGAGCCGTTAAGGAGTTATCCATCTTGAAGATCAGATCCCTGAAATACGTGTCCTTAACCCCGAGATCCGAGTAGATTTCGTCTTTGAAAAACGAGTCCACCTCCGCGAATATCTCCCCAAGAGGTCCAGCTGAGTCGATCAGGCGAAGGTCGGACAGGTCAGCACCGAAGGAGAAAGCCATCTCGCCTAAAGGCGAGTTCATCTTGTTCTGAAGGTCCAGCATGTCGCAGTCCAAGGGGAGGCGCTTGCCCTTTCCGGCGGTTTTTGACTCCTTCATCTCCTCCACAAGCCTCTCGAATTTAGCGGACATATCACCGAGTTTTTGAAGGTTAGCGTCGATCCTCTCCGTTATCTTGGCAGAGCTTTCCGGATCGGTAAGCATCATAGTATCCTGCTCAAACATCTGCTCGGCTGCGACCTCAGACAGCGTTTTACCCGACTCTCCCGCCTCGGCCAGCGCGGATATAAGCCGATCGGTATGGCTCTCCAAGACATTTCCCTTGCCGGTAGCCACTAGGGCAATAAAATGCACCGCAGCGCCGTTTTTTATCGGCCGAGCTTCCTTAGGGTCAAGTTTTCTGATACCGAAGGCCCGCAGGCCGTCTCCCCCTAGTCTGGCCTGGTTTAGGGGCTGGTCTGAGCTTAGTTCCAGGAAATAGCTGTAAAACCCGTCCTCGTCGGCTCCCTTGGGCCCCTCTCCCATTATGCTCTTCGCGCCATCGGTAGGGAGTGTGGACTCGTAGGTCTTTCCCGCAAGCTTAAGGGCCACAGAATGGACCTCTCGATGGAGGTCTGACTGGAACTCGGCCATACGGGACTGGAGCAAAAGTCTATCATCCTCGGAGAGCGACTCCTCCCCCTTTAGAGAGAGAAGCTTCATCCCCTGCATGACTTTATCTATCCGCTCGAAACTCTCCCTCACCGTGGATATCGCCTGGCTTTGCTCCAGAGAAAGCTCGGATGAGGCGGTTCTCAGCGCCCCACAGTTCTCGACGGCCTTTCCTCCAACCCTCAAGGCCATCCTCTGGGATCCAAAGGAATTACCAATAACCCCAGACAGGAGCGACTCGTTTCCCGGTATCCTCATCACGTTTACCTCCTCTCTTCTGCGTCAAAGGGCTCCAGATAGCCCAATGGATCCCTATAGAAATCGCATTTGCCCGAAAGCCATTTCCCACCCGCGTCTTTTCCCTCGGCCA